>NZ_JBSSBV010000053.1:0-18259 GCF_054059115.1 Thermostichus sp. MS-CIW-26 | reverse complement strand
ACATGGCCGACACTGCGTTTTTAAAGGGCGTCGGCTACGGTCGGCGCTATCCTTCCCCGCCCTGAAGGACGGGGCTTGCCGCGCCTTTTGGTCAACTCAAGACAATTGGGCAGCAACGGCTTTCAGCAGGCGTTTCTGGTCAACGGGCTTCGTCAGATAGGCATCGGAGCCAAAACATAGCCCCTGTTCAATCTCTTCGGGAGAGATTTTCGAGGAGAGAAAGACGAAGGGGATGTGAGCTGTAGACTGATCCCATCTCAGGGCATCCAGCACCCCATAGCCGTTCAGCTTGGGCATCACCACATCGCACAACACCAAGTCGGGCATCAGGGTGCGCACCATCTGCAAGCCCTCTTCTCCATCGGTGGCCGCCACCGTGTCGTACCCCGCTCGTTGCAACACCTTCTGCAGATAGGTGCGAATAGAGGGTTCGTCTTCAATCACCAGGATGCGTTTGGACATAACTTTGTAAAAAATTAAACAAAGACCTGGCCCAACCTGTCGGGCCTACTGTCCGCCTTCCCGGAGCCAGAGAGATCCGAGTTGATGCAAGAACAAGTCGAAGAACTACAGCTGCAGCATAGGGAAACTCTGGAAAAAAAAACTCCGCCAAATCGCTCATTCTGGGATCTCCCTGCTCTGCAAAAATCCTGATAGAGTGCGGAACAACTTTCCTCATCCGCAGATTTGCGGTTATGCCAGAAACCCCCCTCCTCCTTTGGGAGAAGTGAAGGCAGCCTATTCCGAAGTCAGTTGACGTTCCATCAGGCGGGTGAGGGCGGCGGTGGGGGTGGTCTGCCCTTGCAACAACAGATGCACTTCCTGGGTGATGGGCACCTGAATGCCGTGCTGGGCAGCGATCTCGACCACGACGGGAGCGGTGTAAACCCCTTCGGCGGTGCCCTCGATCTCCGCCAAAATCTGCGACAAGGGTTGGCCCTGGCCTAGCCCGTAGCCCACTCGGTAGTTGCGGCTCAAGCGGCTGTGGCAGGTGGCCAGCAGATCCCCCAACCCCGACAGGCCATTGAAGGTTTCTGCCCGTGCCCCCAGCTTAGATCCCACCCGGATCATCTCTGCCAGGCCGCGGGTAACCAGAGCCGCACGAGCATTGGCCCCCAGTTGCAAGCCATCACACACGCCAACAGCGATGGCGATAACATTTTTCAGGGTGCCGCCTAGCTCCACTCCCAGCGGATCGCTGCTGGTATAGAGGCGGAACCGCTCCGAGGAAAGGGCATACTGCACCTGCACAGCGGCCCAGGGATCCCGGCTGGCCACCACTGCCGCTGCCGGCAAGCCTTGGCGGATCTCCGCCGAAAGATTAGGCCCCGAAAGCACCACCAGGGGCTGCTCCGGGAAGGTGGCCCCCCAAATTTGGGTAGGGGTCAGAAGCTGCAGTGGATCCAACCCTTTGGTGGCCGAGACCAAAATTGCCTGCGGCGGGATCCCCACTTGGCGCACCGCTTCCACCACAGGGCGTACCCCCGCCATAGAGACGGCTGAGATGAGGATTTGGGATCCCTGGAGCACTTCTGCCAAATCCAGGTCCTTGCGGCGATTCCAAACCCGCACCCGGTGCCCTTGCCCCTGAGCCAGCATCGCCAGGGTACTTCCCCAAGCCCCGGCTCCCAAAATGGCAACGCTTTGCGGGGATGTTGGGCTTTGGCCTTCTGCGCTAGTGTTCATCTAATCTGTTCACCCGCAGACTTTCTCTTAAGCTTTCTTCGTAGGATGCCTCTCAAAAAGCCTGCGCCGGCAAAGGGAAGACCGGCGACAAAGGTTAGTATGGGTGGATACCAAATCATGGGTTAGCTCGAGAGCAGACGACATGGCAGAAGCAGGGATCCCCCGCCTTCCTCCTGAGGTAGCTGCCAAAATGGGAACCTGGCAGCACGGGTATGCCCTTACCAATGGCATTCAACTGCACTACGTCACCCAAGGGGAAGGGGAGCTGGCGATCTTGTTGCACGGTTTCCCGGAGTTTTGGTACTCCTGGCGGCATCAGATTCCGGTGTTGGCGCAGCGGTTTCGCGTGGTGGCACCCGATATGCGCGGCTACAACGATTCCGACAAACCGGATCACGGCTATGACCTGGATACCCTTACCGAGGATATTCGCGGCTTGCTGAGCCACTTTGGGGCTCAGAGGGCGGTGGTCGTAGCCCACGATTGGGGGGGAGCCATTGCCTGGCACTGGGCGCAATTTTTTCCTGAGGAGATTCGCAAGCTGGCCGTCCTCAATTCTCCCCATCCGGCCTGCTTTCGCCGGGAATTCTTGAGCAACTTGGATCAACTGCGCCGCAGTTGGTACCTGTTCTTTTTTCAATTGCCTTGGCTGCCAGAGTGGGTGCTGCAGTGGGATTTGGGAGATTGGGTGCGCCGCATTTTCCAGGAAACCTCGGTGCGCAAAAGCGCCTTCACCCGCCACGACCTCAAGCTCTACCAAGAGGCCCTCTCCAAACCCAAGGTTCTCACCTCTGCCCTCAACTACTACCGCCAGCTTTTTAACCTGCCCACTTTGCAGAACCTGTTTTTGCAGCCCATGCGGCAAATCCTCGCCCCTACCCTGCTGATTTGGGGAGAAGAAGACTTTGCCCTCAGCCGCGAGCTAACTGAGGGGATGGATCCCTTTTTCCCCAACGGCCTGCGCAAGGAGTACATCCCCGAATGCGGCCATTGGGCGCAGCAGGAAGCTCCGCAAACGGTCAATCGGCTGCTGATGGAGTTTCTCTAGCGGGCCGGGCTTGGGATCCGCCCTTTACCATCTCCGAGAGTTCACCCTAGAATAATCCACTGAATTCTACGGGAGAACCGGCATGGCCCTGGAGTATCCATCCCATCTGCGCTACGTGGACACCCACGAGTACATCCATGTTGAGGATGATATTGCGGTGATTGGGATCACAGCTTATGCCGTCGATCAACTGGGGGATATCGTTTTCGTGGGCTTGCCCGAAGAAGGGACAGAGATTGAAAAAGGGGAAAGCTTTGGCTCGGTGGAATCGGTCAAGGCCGTTGAAGATCTCTATGCCCCTCTTTCTGGAGAGGTGGTGGCCGTGAATACAGCGGTGGTGGAGAGCCCCGAAAGCCTTGCCGACGATCCCTATGGCGATGGCTGGCTGATCAAGGTGCGCATTGCCAACCCCGAAGATCTCGAGGACACCATGAGTGCCGAAGCCTATGCCAGCTTGGTAGAGGGATCCTAAACTCCAGCAGTTGGCCCTGAACTACAGCAAAGTCTCTCGGTTACCCCCCTCAGCTTTGGCTTGGTAGAGGGCCTTGTCGGCAGCAGCCAGCAGACTTTGTGGGTCAGTTCCCTCTCCCAACTCCAGCAGAGAGGCGATGCCCACACTGCAGCTTAGGGAGATGGTCTCCGTCCCCGCCTGCACCAACAGGGTCTGGACAGCCTGCCGCAAGCGTTCTGCCAGCCCTAGGATCTGCGAGTTCGGGATCCCGCGCACCAGCAGGGCAAACTCATCGCCCCCCAAGCGGGCCACCAGATCGTCTTGGCGAACGTGAGCTTGCAATCGCCGCGCCACCTGGATTAAGGTTTGATCCCCAGCCCAGTGCCCCCAGCGGTCGTTGATTTGCTTAAACCCATCCAAATCCAGATAGAGCACGTGGAGGGGAATGCGATGGCGAAGGGCAAAGGGGATCTCCAGCTCCAGTTGCTCCAGGAAAAAACGTCGGTTATGCAAGCCGGTCAGCGGGTCGTGGAGGGCGGCAGTGGCCATTTGCAAAAAGAAGGCTTCTTCTGCCGCGTCGTAGTAGGCAAACTTGAGGGTGCTGGCCCCCACTTGAATGCGATCTCCATCCTTCAGGAGAACGCGGCTGATGCGCTCGCCGTTGACATAAGTGCCGTTGAGGCTCTCCAGGTCGGTGAGGACATAACCTTCATCTTCTCTCTCCAGCCGACAGTGCTGCCGGGAGACGGCGTGATCCAAGAGCTGGATATCCGCGCAGTGGCTGCGCCCCAAAACTCCACCCCTCGCCAAGGGAAACGTCATGCCCACATTGGCGCCGCTGAGCACCGTTAGAAAGGCCGCAGTTGCCTCAGGCTGGGGTCTGCGCTCGTAAAACTCCAAGGGGATCTGAGTGGTTGGCTCCTCTGGCAACTGAGAGAGAGGGTCGAGAGGCATGGAGAGGCCCAACGAATTGTGCGGGTTAGCAGTAAGCACTCGTTATATCCGTATTATGTCGGTTTTCCCCAGGCCGTGTTTGGGTGAGCGAGGGATGTCTCGCCGGTTCTGATCTGTAAACTTGCGGAACTCTGGAGTTTATCGTATACCATCGCACGCGGTGAGGCCCTCAGTTGAGAGCTACGCGAGGATTCCATCCCGCCTGCGCGGTTGTATCGGCCAGCTGTGGGAAGAAGCTCAATGGCAAACCCCAATTTCCCCAGGATCCCAAGTATTTTTCGGGATAACTCAAAAAACGGGTTCGGTTTGCCCCTCGTTCCCTGATTTCGAGAAGAGCATGACTCTAGTCAATAATAAGCTCAACTATACTGAAAATAATGTATAATATGTTCAGTACGGATTACTACCAGTTGATCTTTCTGTTTACTTTCGAGTCTGCCAACATGGTAGCCAAAGCAAAGCAGAAAATTGGTAGTAAGACGACACGGAAACTGCGCTTTGGGTATTCTACTCAAAGCTTTGCGGGATACCGCCATTCTGTTCGGACTCCGTCCCGCTGACGCGAATGGAAACAAACAGAATGCTATCGCTGCATAGTTGAACAGTGATGTTCAGCAGTGTTCAGCGTAAATGTATCAGGCTCTCTCCTCTATGTCCTACAGATCCTCTGACTTCTGAAGAGTCGCCGAGGCGGCCTAGAATGGGTCTGGGATCCCTGAGAGGAGGAGTGGGGCATGATCAGGCCCAATTCTGCCCATCTATTGACCCCGGATTTTCGCCTCAGCCTGTCGGTGTTGGCTTTGGCGGTGCCGCTGTTCTGGCTTTCGTTTTGGGCGGGGCTGGGGGTGGGCCTGTTTGGCCTATTTTTGGTGGTGCAGACCTCTCTGATCGGTCTGGCCTTTACCAGAACGGCGCTGCAGGTCTACAGCGGCTCCAGGCGCATCCGCGAGTTCCCCTACAGCGAGTGGCAGGATTGGCAAATTTTCTGGCCGCCGCTGCCGGTGTTGTTCTTTTTTCGAGAAACCCGGAGCATTCATTTTTTGCCGATGCTGTTTAACCCTGCCGAGCTGAAGATGTGTTTGGAAGAGCGGGTGGGCCATCTCCACACCCAACATCGGTCTCAAGGATCCCCGCCGATTGCTGGTCCGGGTAGCTCCCGCCGATGAGTGGCTCCGCCTTGTGGGTTTGGCAGCAGGCAGGGAGATGGCGCTGGCTGGAGTGTCAGCTTTTGGCAGAGTGGCCTCATGCTTTTGGCTCTCGCCAAGGTCATCCCCATCCCCCGTCTCAGTTGGCCGCCCGGCTGCAACTGCCCCCTGAACAGGCCGCGTGGGGCCATCAGGTGCATGGCTGCAACTGGGTTTGGGCAGATGGGATCACGGAAACCCTTGGACAGAAGGGAGAGCAGGACTGCTCTGTTGGTCAAGGGATCTCTACCCGTTCTCAGGCGGATGCGGTCATTGCCCGCCGCCAAGGAGATTCTGCCTGGGTCTGCACCGCTGACTGTGTGCCGATTTTGGTGGCCAGTCGAGAATGGGTGGCAGCCATTCACGCCGGGTGGAGAGGCACTGCTGCGGGGATCTTGTCCAAGGTGCTGCAGGAGTTTCTCCGGGCGGGGATCCCTGCTGCTGGGATCCGCGTTGCCATCGGGCCTTCCATTTCGGGGTCGGTCTATCAGGTGTCAGAGGAGGTGGCGGAGCAGGTGCTGCAAAGCCTACCCCCAGGGCTGGATGCCCGCGCCGCTCTCTTGCCCGATCCTCTGCCTGGCAAGGTTCGCCTGGATCTGCGCTGGGTCAACGGTGCCCAAGCCCAAGCCAAAGGGATCCCCCCTGAACACATTGCCGTCAGCCCCCATTGCACCCTCAGCCAACCCCAAGATTTCTTTTCCTATCGCCGCGATGGATCCCTGAAGGATGAGCAGGGCCGTCATTGCGTGCAGTGGTCGGGAATCGGCCTGCGGTCGTAGGAAGACTTAGCCCGGCTCTGCCCAGAGGAACCGGAGGCAGTGGCTATAATTGCGCTCAAGATAGGGCTCTTAGAAATAAACTAATCCTAGCTGGCGAGGATCCCATGTTTCGCAGCGTTACCTTTTGTGGATTGTCTTGGATGGCTTTGTCCCTGGCGCTTGCTTTGCCTGAAGGGGTTAATGCTCAAACCTCTCTAACCGGCATCAACCGTGACAGCGTACTGCAACTGAACCTTGGGTCGGGACGTAGCCTCCCTCGGGTACCTGTGGGCGGTTCAGGTTCTGAGGAGGGCCGGGATCCCGCTGCTCCCTCGGCGCAGATGTGGGCAGAGTGGCATATTCGCGCCAATGTCTGTACCGGAAACCTATCCACAGAAGAACTGGCGGAGCTGTTTCCATTGGTGAATCAAGCTCTAGTGGATGCCGTTTGCCGGGGAGGAAGTTAAAGGTTGCCCAGGCTGGCGGTAAGGTGAAGAAGGAGCCTCTAGGTCGCTGCTGCATGGATTTTGAGAAACTTTTGGAGGAATGGGTTGCAGCCTTTGCCCAAGTGGCCGAAGAAAGTTTGGCCTCTTTGGAGACTGCCCTGATGGAGCTGGCAGAGCACTTGGCTGTGCCTTTACAGGAAACCCTTAGGCAGTGGGAAGCCCTCTGGAATCTGGAGGAGGAAGTGGAGCTGGAGCCTGAGCCAGAACCCTTTGAGGAAACCCTCAACCCTTCTGGCGAATCTTTCACCACCAGTCGTTTCTTCGTCAGCCCGATAGGATTTGGGGGTGTGGTTGTTTACACTTACGTGGCTTCGCGGCCAGAATACATCGGGGATCCCACCTGCCGCTACAATGCCCATTCTCCAGAGTTGCGCTGCGCCGTCAACCCCTGCGGCCCCTGTGAGGGCTGTCCCCACTATGAGCCCCGGAATGAGCCCCGATGAAGGGTGACCGCCTGATTGTTGCGCTGGATACCTCTTCTCAAGAGCAGGCTTTGAAGTGGGTGGACTCTTTGCCGCAGGTGCTGTGGTGGAAGGTGGGCCTGGAGTTGTTCACTGCTGCGGGTTTTCCCATTCTGCAGGCTCTCAAGGAAAGGGGCAAGCGCATTTTTCTGGATTTGAAGCTGCACGACATTCCCCACACCGTGGGGAGGGCTACGGAGGTGGCCGTCAGCTATGGAGTGGATCTGCTCACCGTCCATGCTGCCGGCGGCAGTGCCATGTTGCGGGCAGCCGTGGCAGCCGCCCAGGGCAGTTCTTGTCGACTATTGGCGGTTACCCTCTTAACCAGCATCAGCCCCCCGCAGGTGCGACAGGAACTGGGCATCGAGATGGATCCCGCCGACTATGTGTTGCATTTGGCCCGGCTGGCTCAAGCTCAAGGCTTTACTGGACTGGTTTGCTCTCCTCAGGAGGTCTCGCGGTTGCGCCAAGCTTTGGGGCCGGAGGTTTTGCTGGTTACTCCTGGGATCCGTCTGGGCCAAGCCAAGGCGGGGGATGGAGAGGAGGATCAACAGCGCATCTGCACGCCCGACGAAGCTCTGCGGGCAGGAGCCGATTATCTGGTGGTGGGCCGCCCCATCACCGCTTCTCCCGATCCCGTGGCCGCCTTGCGGCGCTTCCAAGCCTCATGGGATGCTGCCGGGTGAGGGTGTGGGGAGATGCCCGATGTTATTGGGGTAGTTCTGTAATGCAACGACGCCGTAGGCTTGTGCAGTGGATCCCTGAAAAAAGGCCGGCTGGATCCGGCAGGAGATGTTGGCTAGGAGTCGGTTTGTCGGTGGTTTTGGGCCTGGTCAGCACTCCTGGGCGCGTTAGGGGTGCGGAGCATTTCGTTCCGGCAAGAGGGGAAACTTGCCTGGCTGCTCCTCAGGTTTGGGCTGAGGCTCTAACGGAGCAGTTGCCTTTGTTTCTCAATCTGGCCTTGAGCCGCTCCCGCTCTGAGTTTCAGGTTGTGCTGGTGGGGAAGCCGGAGGTTGAAATGCTCTCTCCAAGGTCTCCGGCCCGCTTACGCCAACAGGAGCTGGCTCAGGTTTTGCCGGACACCGCAACTGCTGTTTCGCCAGAAGCTTTTCGGCTGTATTTCACCACGCTGGAGCGCCGCTTGGTCTTGCCCCAACACCCCCAAAAGGAGGGCAACTCCTTGGCCGGTCGGCGCAGCGAAACCCTGCAACTGGCCTACGAGGCTTATGTTCTGCGGGCTGCTCCTGGGGATCCCTGGCGGTTGGTGCGTCTGCAGGTAACCGGATCGGGGATCCCCATTCGCGATGTAACGAATGGACTCACTGCCCAGGCCATCCGCCGCTGGCAACAGTCGGGTTGCCCCTTGACGGGCGATCTAGAGTTGACTAGACCTTCTCTCTAGCGGCGCGGAGCGCTTTGCGTCAGCATGAGTGCGGGAGTATGTCACGCGGGGAGATTCTCTTTTGGAAGTAACGAAGGGGCACTTTTTCTCCCCAACCGGCCAAGAGTAGAGGGCGTTGGATGTTCTGCTGCCGGTCGAGGGCCCACCCCGTGTAGGGATAGTGTTCTGCACTGCTCATGCGAACAGGCTAGGGTTTACCCATGAAGTTTCCCCCCGCCACACCCCGCCCGGGCAAGCGGCTGCCCCGCGGCTCATTTCCCCGCCTGAGCTCCTCCAACAGGGACAACCATCGCCGTCGGCGTTTGGTTGGTTTTGGTTTCATGGGCCACTGGCTGCTATGGGGAGGGATGGGCCTTCTTTTGGGGCAGCGACTCCGCTCTTGGGGGCAACCGGCTCCTTTGCAGTGGTGGCGCGTTTTGCCGGTGAGCAGTTCTGAGGGATCCCTGACTTTTGTCCAACCGGAACTGCCTCTCTACCACTCGTTCGCGTCAGGGGTGCGGAGCGCTTTTGCCGACAGGCTACTGCCCTGGCTGGCTCAGGGAACCGGGATCTCGGCTGAAGGGATCCTGCACATCTTCTCAGCTATGGCCTGCTTGGCCATTCTGCTGTTGTGCTGGAGCTGGGGCAACTTCTGGAGTGCCGGTCTATGGGGACTCAGCCCCTGGGTGTTGACCCAAGGGTTGGAGCCAGGCAGCGAGATTTTGGGCAGCCTGGTTTTGCTTTGCAGTTGTGGTGTTGGGCCGGGATCCACCTTGCGCTGGCGGGGTCTGGCCTTAGCCTGTGCCCTGTCCTATAAGGTTTGGCTCTTGGCTCTGCTCTGGGCAGGGCTGTGGACGAGCCAGCAGTGGCCGCGGCAACCGTTGCGTTCGCGTCAGCGGCTCGGAATATCAGGACTGCTTTTGCTGCTGCTGGTGATGGGTTTTTCCTGGTTGGGACGGATTGATTGGCCAGCTACCTCTGCTGAGGTGATTCCCCATCCTCTCAGCTCCCAAGGTGGCTTGGCCGTTTTGGCTACTTTGATGCTGCCCTTGGGGTTGAGCTTGGTGCGGTTGGGCTGGCCCTGGGCAGAACGGCAGCAAGCCCTGCTCAGCTTGGCCGGCTTGGGCCATGTCCTCTGGATGGGGGCGCTGGCGACATGGTTTTGGGATCCCCAAGTGAACACCCTGCAGCAAAGTGCTCGCTGGGGTTTGGTGGTGCTCCCCTTCCTATGCCTGAGCGCCGGCGGCGTCTTGGCTGAGATCCCCTACCGGAGCTGGCGGCGGGTTTTGGGATCCCTACTCCTGGGCAGTTCTTTCTTGTTATCGTGGCAGGCATTGGCCTAAGGTATTCTTTCTCTTGCTTGCCATGACCCAGACCTCGTCCGCATCGGCACCGCGTAGCACTTCGCGGCCCTTGTTGCAAACCCTTTTTGCCCAACGGGCTCAGGCTGTGATCCCTTCTCCTTTCGGGGCGGAGATCCCAGGTGCAGCGCCGGTGGTTACCAGTTTTACCTTTGGGCTGGCGGATCCGCGCCTGTTTCCCAAGGCCGACTTGGCGCGGGCCACGGCGGAGGTGTTGGCAGAGGATGGGGACAATGCCCTCAATTACGGCGGCACGTTTGCCGGGCTGATCGACGTGGTGCTGCAGTTGATGCGGGATAGAGGGGTAGAGGCCCAGCCGGAAAACCTACTGATCGGCTATGGCTCTGGGCAGATCCTCGGCCTGTTGCCTCAGGTCTTCGTGGAGCCGGGGGATGTAGTCATTGTGGAAGGGCCCACCTTCATGGGGGCTGTCAGCCGTTTTGCGGCGGCAGGAGCGCGTCTGATCTCGATTCCGGTAGATGGGGAAGGCATGGTGGTGGATCGCTTGGAAGAGGTGCTGCGCGATCTGGCTCGCCAAGGGACCCGCCCCCGATTTGTCTATACCATTCCCACCTTCCAAAACCCCAAAGGCTGCACCCTCTCTGGGCCACGGCGGCAGAAATTGGTGCAGTTGGCGGCTGAGTACGGTGTGGTGGTGGTGGAGGACGATGCCTACTACGACCTGCGCTTTGCCGGGGATCCCTTGCCCAGCTTGGCTGCGCTGGATCGGGAAGGCTGGGTTCTTCATGTGGGCACCTTCTCCAAGATTGTGGTGCCGGGGGTGCGGGTGGGCTGGGCCTGTGGTCACCCTGAGATCATCCGCCGCTTGGAGATGTTTCGCAGCGAGGGATCCCTGGGGCCCTTTTTGGGCCGGGTGGTGGCCCGCTATTGCGGGGAGGGCCGTCTGCAAAGCCACATTCAACTCCTCACCCGTCGCTACCGAGAAAAGTGCCAGGTGATGCTGGAGGCCATCGCTCAATATTTTCCGCCCGAAGTCAAGGTGGAGGCCCCTGGGGGTGGATTTTTCGTCTGGTGTGAGCTGCCCCCTTTCCTAAGCGCCAGCACCTTGTTGCAGGCTACCCGTGCCCTGGGGGTCACCTTCCTACCGGGCACCCACTGCTTTGCCGACGGCCAAGGAGACCATGCTCTGCGCCTGGCCTTCAGCTACCAACCAGAAGAGCGCATTGTCAGCGGCATCCAGATTATTGGGGAGCAACTGCACAGACTGATGCACTCTCGCGTCACCTGCTCCCCACAGCCTTAGCCATGCGCCGGAAAAATTGCCCAACGCCCTTCACCAGGTTGGGTGCAGCTTCTGGACGAGCCGGGATCCCGGCCATGAGGGTGTAGTAGTCATCCAAGAGGGTGTGCTCTTCTGGAGAGACCGTGTTGTCCGCGATCATCAGGTTGCCGATTGCTCCCAAAAGTTGCATGCGCTCGGTTTCGCTGGCCTGGGCAAGATAATCGGCCATCCAGCGCTCGGTTTGCTCCATCGGGATGGGCTCTTGGATCAGCTAGAAATCGCGGGAGCCCCGCACTGTACCCGTAGGGTCGGTGTCGAGAGGAAAGTCCGCCTCCATGGTTATAATTGTACTGCGGACACCAGAAACGGTTGTTTAAGGCACTGGTAACGGTCGATTGGGGGTGCTGTAAACCACCCCAGAGGCTCGTGGTTGGCTTGCCAACTGCAGGGCTACCGAAAGCCCGCCCTGTACTGCGAAGGTCAGGGTCGGGTAGTTTACTTCTCGCAGCTCGGTATCGTGCTCCAAACCATAGCGGCGCAGCAGGGATCCCAAGTAGGCCAATTCCTGGGGTTTCAAATGCCCATCGGCCCAAGCAGAGCCGGCCACAATTTTGAGCATGAGCTGATGTTGAGTTGTGGGGTTCATGGTGGGATCCCTTGCTGAGAACTGTTGTCGCTACGCGACACTTCTGCGAACGTGTCAGGGGGCCAGAGACCTTAGAGGCTGCAGAGTTGAGGGGATGAACAGCTTAACTATAGCCAGACCTTGGGTGAGCCATCTGCGTTCGCGTCAGCAGCGCGGAGCCCTTTTTTCGGCTAGGATCGTTATCTGTATTACGAACACTGAGCTATTCGCGATAGCGGGACGGAGTCCTTTTTCTCGCCCTTTCTTGCAATGCTGAGCGCCTCTCCTTGCCAATTGGATCTTGCCATTCCGGCCCCAGGTCGGCTGTACCGCGGCAGCGGCATTCTGGAAGCTGTGCCCCTTGCGGTACTGGGATCCCGCGTGCTGGTGATCGGGGGGGAACGCTCCTTGGCTGTAGTTGAGGCCCCCCTGGAGCGCAATTTCGCCCGGGATCCCGCCCTCCAAGTTCACTGGACTACCTACGGGGTAGACTGCAGCGAGTCGGAGCTGGCGCGTTTGCAGGCGCTAGCCATGGCGGAGTCCACAACCGGCATCTTAGGAGTGGGGGGTGGCAAGGCACTGGATACGGCCAAGCTAGTGGCCCACAGATTGGGGATCCCGGTGGTTACCGTGCCCACCTCTGCGGCCACCTGTGCCGCCTGGAGCGCCCTATCCAATATCTACTCCGACAGCGGCGCTTTTCAGCAGGATGTGAGCCTGGATCGCGCCCCTGCTGCCCTGATCCTGGACTATGAGCTGATTCTGCAAGCTCCAGCGCGCACCCTAGTGGCTGGGATCGGAGATGCCTTGGCCAAGTGGTACGAGTCTTCTGTCAGCAGCGGCGCATCGGAAGATGCCCTGGTGATTGGGGCAGTGCAGCAAGCCCGTGTCTTGCGGGATTTGCTTCTCCAGCAATCGGCGGCGGCCTTGAGGGAGCCGGGCGGAACCGCTTGGAAGCAGGTGGTGGATGCCTGCATCTGCCTGGCGGGGATCGTCGGCGGCATGGGTGGGGCTAAGTGTCGCACCGTGGCCGCCCACGCTGTCCACAACGGGCTAACCCATTTGCTGGGGCATCGGGCCACTCTGCACGGAGAAAAAGTAGCCTTCGGTATCCTGGTGCAATTGCGCCTGGAGGAGATCTTGCAAGGAAACCAGTTGGCGCTGGCAGCACGTACCCAGTTGCTGGAGTTCTACCGCCAGGTGGGGCTGCCCCTCAACTTGCGGGATCTCAAGCTAGGTCACTTGGGATCCGCCGACCTGCTGCATGCTGCCCAAGTGGCCTGCCAGCCAGGATCCGACATCCACCACCTGCCCTTCCCCGTCAGTCCAGAAGCCCTGTTGGTGGCCCTTACCACCACAGACCTGACCAGCTCCAGCCCTGTTCTCCCTCGGCTGTAAGTCCTGGCAGAGGATATCTGTCTGCTATCCAACTCCGCCGGTACGGGCCTGGGTCGGCATTGTGGGCAGGCGGGCTTCGCCGTAGGCTCCAGAGGTGGCGCCCACCAAGATCAAGGCTCCGCCCATCCAAGTCCACCCATCCGGGATCTCGGCAAACACCCAAAACCCGATTAGGCTGGCCCAGAGCAGACGGGAGAAATCCAGAGGCAGCAGCATCGTCACCTCAGCCAGCTTGTAGGCCTGGGCGAGGGCCACCTGGCCAATGCTGCCCAGTAGCCCCATGGCCACCATCCACAGCCACTGCTCAGGAGAAGGCCAGGTCCAAACCCAGACGGCAGCCAGAAAGGAAAGGGGGGTCTGCAGCAGGCCCATGTAGGCCGTAATCGTGAGGCTGGACTCGGTGCGGGAGAGGATCTTGAGCACGATGGTCACCCAGGCAAAGAGTGCTGCCGCCCCCAAGGCCAGCCCTGTTCCCAGAGAAAACTCTCGGAAGCCTGGCCTCAACATCACCAAAGCCCCGGCAAACCCCAGGCCCAATCCCAGCCAGCGGGACGAGCGCATCTGCTCGCCCAACACCCATACCGCCATCGTGCCGGCAAACAAAAGTTGAACAAAGCTCAGCGCCGTAGCTTCTGCCAGAGGCAACAGGCTGGCTGCCCAAAAGGAGAGCAACATCCCCACCGTGCTGATCGCCGAGCGCAGGAGGTAAAACTCCATCTTGGCGGTGTGCAGAGACTGGATCCCAGCCCGCAACACCAGCGGCGACAGGGCGAGAAACCCGAATAGGTTGCGCAAAAACACAATCTGAAAGGGGTGAAGGGCGGGAGTGTTGAGCCGGATGATCGCGCCTAAACAGGCAAAGCAAGCAGTGGCCAGCAGCTTCAGGGCAACTCCTTGCCAGAGCCTTATTTTTCCCCACTCTGCAAAGCGGCTCAGCTGGTGGCGATACCACATCTCCAAAGTCACAGCTCACACCCAAATGGTTTAGGCACTAAGTTTTCAGCCTTGAACTCTCAGCTTAAACGGACTTCCAGGGATCCGAACTGCGCCCCTGGGCACTCCTTGCTGCCCACCGGCCCCCCTGATTCCCAGGGGGAAAAAGATGGGGATCCCAAGACATAGCTATTTCAAGTAGCCGTAAACACTTCGTCCCGTCGCTGCATGTCTCCCCTCTCTCTTTGGGAGAGGGGCTGGGGGTGAGGGCGTGGAACCTCTAGGTTTGCTTGAGAATCTCTTTCAAGTAGCCGATGACCGTTTCCGGCTTGAGATGGGCCATACAGGGATGACCCTCCACCAGGCAGGTTTCGTTTTTGAACTTGTTCTCTGCGCAGACCCGGCACTTGTAGGCGGTTTGGGTGAGATAGACGTGGGGCAGACGAGGAGCCCACAGTCGCACCGGGCTGGCCCCATCCCCATCGGCATCGTTGCCAAACAGGGCAATGGTGGGACAGCCCACTGCCGCCGCGATGTGCATCGGCCCCGCATCCACGGAGATACACACCCGCGCCCGCTTCAGGGCCCCCGCCAGCTCCATGAGGCTGGTTTTGCCCCGCAGGTCAACCATTCCCGTTTGCGCCAGCAGTTCGTCTTCGCTGCTGCCGCCGTGGTAGAGGGATCGCTGCAGCTCCGGCGCGCTGCCGATTAGCCCCACCTGCAGGCCCTGGCCTTGGCACCACTGGATCACCTGCCGCCAGTACTCCAGAGGCCACATCTTGGCGCGGCGGGTAGTGGTGATGTGCACCAAGACCTCTGGCACCGGAAAACCGGGATCCCGGCTGGGCAGCTCCAGGCGGAAAAAATCCGTCTCCACGTACGCCAGGCGACAGAAGATTTCGGCGATGTAGTTGCTGGTGAGGATCCCTTTGTAGCGCTGCAGAAACTCCAGGCCGTTCCAGTCGTCATCCTGGAGCATGCGCTGTACCGGGTCGGAGCCGGGGTCCAACTTGCGGCGAAAATCCAGAGTCAAGCCGGCCCCGGCAATGTATTGAGGGCGCAGGGCCGTTACCGCCACCAGGTTGAGCTCGCTAAACTCGTCGCAATTGATGGCCAAGTCGTAGGGGCCGGCCTGAGCCACCCGTTCTCGCACAGCAGCGGTCAGGGCCTCGAGGTAATCGGGACGACGGCTGTAGAGAGGAAAGCTGAAGTCGATGTAGGGGCAGTGGAGCTCAAAGTCGCGGGTAATCTCGCTGCCAAAAAAATCCAGCACACAGCCGGGGTATTTTTCCTTGAGGCCCCGCAACAGCGGGATGGTAACCACAAAATTGCCCACCTTGCTGGAGGAAAACACCGCCAGGTGGGGATGTTCCCGCAGAGGTTGGTTGGCAAACCGTTGCATAAGGCTGGGATCCCCAGGAAGATATCAACCCCGCTGGAGGTGGTGCGGGTGGTGCAGACAGAGCACTTTTGCTAGGCTAGCATTCCTCTGTCCTGTGCTTTGATGGCCATGCTGGGATCCCTGGGCCTCAGGGGAGACTGGCTTGGCTGCCATCCCAGATGACCACC
The DNA here is from genome assembly GCF_054059115.1 of Thermostichus sp. MS-CIW-26. Classification (NCBI taxonomy): domain Bacteria; kingdom Bacillati; phylum Cyanobacteriota; class Cyanophyceae; order Thermostichales; family Thermostichaceae; genus Thermostichus; species Thermostichus sp. MS-CIW-26. The sequence goes on along the minus strand of NZ_JBSSBV010000053.1, from coordinate 2,701 downwards.
ACAGCAAAGCGATCCAGAAAGCCATCTGTCGCATTCATCTGGCGCAGACTAAAAGCATCTTCGGCGGAAATCACCAGGTCGTAGCCCAGGGTGCGGATGGCACGAATGCGGTGAGGCCGTTCCCCGATGCGGTTCACCAGTGAGCGGGCCTGCTCTTCCGAGGTGGCATAGGCAGCTGTGCCTTCGCTGCCCACAAAGGCCGCGTTGAGGTCTTGGCCAAGAGTAACGGGGGTATAGACTTGATTGCCATCGGGATCAAACAAGCGCATTGACTGGCTAGGCAAGAAATCCAAGCCTCGTGCATCCACAATCAACCCTGTCACTTGCGGTTCCCGCCGCTGGGATCCCGCCTCCAGACCCGCTCCACCCCCTGGCCCTTGGCCCGCACCCATCCCTGAGCCAGGGCTGGCTCCGCGCACCCCACTCTGGCCGCTGCCCGGCCCGACCACTTCCCCCTGCCGGGATCCAGAGCCACTGCCGCCGGGGCTGGTGCCGAACTGCCGCAACAGATCCAGATCGAAAACCGGGCCTTCTGCCACTTCTCCATGGCCGGGTTGGGCCGGCTGGACTTTTGGATCGGCTTGATCTGTTTGTGGGAGCGGAACAGAATCCTGGGTTACTGGACGCCAGGGCGTTGCTTCAGAAGCGGGCAGGGTAGGGGATCCCCCTTGCAAGCGGTAAAGGGGAGGAAACAGCGTTTGGGCATCCACAGCTTCCACCGGCAAGACCGGCCCCGCCAGCAGGATCCCCAGTGCTGCCCAGCTCCCTTGGATCCGTATGCCTTGAATCCTATACTTCCACCACCTCATGCCCACACCTGTTGGCCTCAAAACCTGCGGCCCGCTCGGCAACCGCTCATCCTCCCCCATGCTACCCAGGCAGGGCCGGTTCGGCAGGGGATCCCGCGCAGTCTTCCCCTTGGCTTGAGAGCAGCTGGGGCTCCTGGCCTCTCCCTAAAGGTGGGTCGGAGAACAAGAGATTGATCCCCAGCGATCCCCAGGGTCTTGACCGACAGGCAAAAATACGCAAACATGGGTTCATCATTCTTGATGATCCCCGTTGATCCCCACCTGTGGTCATCAGCGGCTGGAGAGCCCGAGGCAAGCCGATACATCAGCAGGTTCAAGGTTGTCCTCAGAACCACAAGCTGGGATCGGCCCATAGGACAAAAGCTGGAGCATTGCACGAAGCCCGATTTGTCGAAGACAGGAGACCCCGACCATGCCACAAGAGCGGATCCCGTTGGAAGAAATGACCATCCGGCAGTTGCGGGAAGAAGCTGCCCGCTATCAGATCCCCAAGTACAGCCGCATGACCAAAGACCAGCTGATTGAGGCCATTCGAGAGGCCCAAGTCAAAGCTGGCCGCCCTGTCGATGCCATGCCGGAGCCCAAGGGGCAAGAATCGGTCACCCAAACGAAGTTTAGGGGTCAAGAGGTTGCCGGCAAGACGGATCTGGCCGATGTGGACAAAGGGCTGGGGGATCTGCCGGAGGGCTATGGGGAAAGCCGCATCGTTTTGCTGCCGCGGGATCCCCAGTGGGCCTACGCCTATTGGGATGTGCCCAACGAGGCTAAAGAAAGCAAGCGCCGCGAGGGCGGCCAACAGTTGGCGCTGCGCCTCTACGATGTGACGGATATCGATTTCAGCTACCAGCCGGCCCACAGCATGCAGGAGTACCCCTGTGATGAGTTGGCGCGGGAGTGGTATTTGCCGATCCCGGTGAGCGATCGTTCCTACATTGTGGAAATTGGCTACCGGACGGCAGATGGCCGCTGGCTGATGTTGGCCCGCTCGGCGGCGGTGATGGTGCCGCCAGTCTTTCCCTCCGACTGGTTTGAAGAGCACTTCCTGACAGTGCCCTTCGACATGGCTCTGCAGGGCCGCACCCTTTACCAGCTCAGCGAGCCTTACAAGCGCAGTGCCACCGGCATGGGTGTGGTGGCCTACAAGGGCGATGAGCCGCAGCAGGGTGCCACGGTCGATCCCTTCCTGGAAATGGTGGGTGGCTTTGAGGCGATGCGGGTGGCGGGATCCCTGTTTGGCAGCCACCAGATGGGCAGCCGCCAATTGGTGCCCGAGCAGGCCATCAGCTCGTTTATCATCCCCTCGGGTGTGGGCATGATGGGGATGGCCATGGCGGAGGTGCCCGCTGCTCCCTGGATGGCTTCAGGATCCGGCCTGGGCCTGTTCTCGGGGGCTTCCGAAGTGCTGCCTCAGCGCTCTCGCAAGTTCTGGCTGGTGGCCGATGCCGAGCTGATTGTCTATGGGGCCACAGAGCCGGATGCCACCGTTACCATTGGCGGGCGGAAGATCCAGCTCAACCCCGATGGCACCTTCCGCTTCCACATGGCCTTCCCAGACGGCAACATCGACTTCCCCATCTTTGCGGTGGCTGCCGATGGCGAGCAAAACCGGGAGATCCACATGACTTTCGACCGCCGCACCCTCTCCCGCCGCACCAACACCAAGGAGGAGGCCATCGAAGAGTTGTTGCCCTGAAGGATCCAACCTTTCCCTTCTTGCCCCCTGGAGCTGGCCGGGGGGCTTTCTTTCCTGGGCTGGAGAGCTTGACTCCAGCCATCAAAACAGGGGATCCCAGCCCTAGGAGAGCATGACTCTAGTCAATAATAAGCTCAACTATACTGAAAATAATGTATAATATGTTCAGTACGGATTACTACCAGTTGATCTTTCTGTT
>NZ_JBSSBV010000052.1:0-19761 GCF_054059115.1 Thermostichus sp. MS-CIW-26 | reverse complement strand
GGGAAAAGGTAGGGATCAACTGTTCTTTCTATCCCGATAAGGGAGGCTTGACTATGTAGTTTCCGTCCCCTTGCGGGGAAAAGGTAGGGATCAACGATAATTGGCCCAACCCAAGTTGGGCCATAGCCTGGTTTCCGTCCCCTTGCGGGGAAAAGGTAGGGATCAACCACCCAGGATTTTTCCTGGGTGTTCTTTATTCCCTAGTTTCCGTCCCCTTGCGGGGAAAAGGTAGGGATCAACGAGAGAGGGTGATAAGGTTCGGAATGAGCTGAAGAAGTTTCCGTCCCCTTGCGGGGAAAAGGTAGGGATCAACCCTACCCCCGGAAAAGCTTGAATCCATGCAGTTTTCAAGGTGCGTTCGCGAGGGAGTACGGAGACTTCGTGACATAGATATTAACATTGCTCTTGGGGATAAGCGCAAGCAAGAAAATTGGGCTTTCTGAGGCTGTTATGTCTTGTTTTCGTGCCAATCATGGCAAGAGATCTAGGTTTGCCCTTGAAATCTTGAGCTAACAAAATTAGCCTGGCGATTGCTTGCCCCGACAGATCGCGCACAAAACTTTACAATTTTCGCTCTCCTGCTCAGGCCAGGGATCCCATCGGGGAGAGAGTCTGTCTAGACTGGAAAGCAGCCCTACGGGGATCCCTATGCGAATTGGCGTGCCCAAAGAGATCAAAGAGCAAGAGTTCCGTGTCGGGCTGACACCGGCGGCGGTGCGGGCCTTAACCGAACAGGGGCATCAGGTGTGGGTGGAAACCCAAGCAGGCCAGGGGGCGGGCTTCACGGATGAGGACTACCAAAAAGCGGGGGCCAAGCTGGCTGTCACTCCTGAGGAGATCTACCAGCAGCAGTTGGTGGTGAAGGTCAAGGAGCCTCTGCCGGCTGAGTATTCTCTGCTCCATCCCGACCTTATTCTGTTCACCTATTTGCACTTGGCCGCCAGCCGCGAGCTGACCCAGGCGCTGTTGCAATCGGGGGCCACCTGCCTTGCCTATGAAACGGTGGAATTGGCAGATGGATCCCTGCCCTTGTTGATGCCCATGAGCATAATTGCCGGGCGGCTCTCGGTGCAGTTTGGCGCCCATTACCTCACCCGACAACAGGGGGGGCGAGGCGTGTTGCTGGGTGGGATCCCGGGGGTGCCGCCGGGGCGGGTGGTGATCTTGGGCGGGGGAACCGTGGGCACTGAGGCGGCCAAAATGGCCGTAGGCTTGGGGGCACGGGTGCAGATTTTGGACATTAACCTGCAGCGGCTGAACGAGCTGGAGCTGATTTTTGGCTCGCGGGTAGAGCTGCTCTACAGCACTGCCCAAAGCGTGGAAGAGTGTGTTCGCGAGGCCGACCTGGTGGTAGGGGCAGTGCTGGTGCCGGGAAGGCGGGCCCCGGTCTTGGTGGGAGAAGAGCTGGTGGCCCAGATGCGTCCTCGCTCCCTCATTGTGGATGTGGCGGTGGATCAGGGGGGGTGCATCGCCACCACGCGGGTTACCACCCATGCCCAGCCGGTTTACGAAGCCCACGGGGTGTTGCACTACGGCGTTCCCAACATGCCCGGAGCCGTTCCCTGGACTTCGACCCAAGCGCTGGTCAACGCCACTCTCCCCTACATCCTCAAGCTGGCCAACCTTGGCCTGGCCGCTGCTTTGGAACAAGACCCGGCCTTGGCCAAAGGGCTAAACGTCAGGGCAGGCAAGCTCATCCACCCGGCAGTGCGGGCCACTTTTCCAGATTTGGGCTAGCTTGTTCAGGCATCGGTGGGATCCCCTGGAGCAGATGCTACTGTCGCCAGGACAGGACATAGCGCTCCAGAGCCGCGAAAAAGGTGTAGAGCAAGACACCCATGAGGCCGAGGGCAGCCAAACCCGCAAAGGCCAAAGGCACATCAAAAGAAGAACTGGCCGACACGATCAGGTAGCCCAGCCCCTGGTTGGAAGCCACCGTCTCCGAGATCACCGAGCCGACAAAAGCAAAGGAGATGGCCACTTTCAACGAGGCAAACAGGTAGGGCATGCTGTGGGGTAGCCCCACCTTGGTGAAGATCTCCCAAGAGCTGGCCCCCAGCGAGCGCAGCACATCCCGCATCTCGGCTTCCACCGTCTCCAGCCCCACCGCCACATTGACTGCAATGGGGAAAAAGGCCAGCAAAAAGGCCGTGATCACCGCCGGGATCAGGCCCAAGCCAAACCAAATCGCCAGCAGCGGCACCAAAGCCACCTTCGGGATGGTGTTAAACCCCACCAGCAGCGGGTACAAACACAGATGGGCCAGGCGGGAGCTGCCGATGATCGCTCCCAGCACTATCCCCCCCACCAAAGCCAGCGCAAAGGCCAGCAGCGTCGAAGTGAGGGTGGTTAGGGAGTGACGCAGAATCACCGGGCTCCACTGGTTCATGGCTGCCAGGATCTCGGTGGGCGCCGGCAGAATGAAGCGAGGAACGTTGAACAGCCCCACCCCCACCTGCCAGAGCACAAGGGTCAAAACGATGGTGACAGCGGGCAAGACCACAGAAGCCGTTTGGGTCTGCAAAAATCGGTCAAATGATTTTTTCATGGGATCCCTCGGCAGAGATGCGCGGTAACCTGTCCAGCAAACCTTTCCAGATTTTTTGGATCAAGGGCTCTTTGGCCTAATAGCTGCGCCGAATGTGCTGGCGCACTTCCGAGACCAAGCGGTGAAACTCGTCCGTCAGGCAGATCTCCAGCGGGCGTGGACGGGGCAGATCCACTTTGAGGGAAAAGATGATCTCGCTAGGCCGTGGCCCCATCACATAAATGGTATCGGAGAGGAAAACCGCCTCCCGCAAATCGTGAGTGATCAAAATGGCGGTGCAGCCGGTGCGCAGCCACAGCCGCTGCAACATTTCCCACATATCCTCGCGGGTAAAGGCATCCAAAGCGGCAAAAGGTTCGTCCAACAACAACAGCTCCGGCTGATGGATCAAAGCGCGGCACAGGGAAGCCCGCTGCCGCATTCCCCCAGAAAGCTGCCAAGGATAGGCTTTCTGAAAACCCTCCAAGCCTACGGTGGCCAGCAGCTCCAGCGCCGACTTCTCGTGCTGGGCCAGGTTTTGCTTGAAGGTGCGCTTGTAGGGCTCTACCACCTCCAACGGCAGCAACACGTTCTCCAGGGTTGTGCGCCAGGGCAGCAGCACCGGGTTTTGAAAGGCCATGCCCACACTCTTCAGGGGGCCGGCGATGGGCTGCAACTGAAAGTAGAGGGTGCCGCCATGGTCAGTGTTCAGGCCGGCCATCATCTTCAAAAGAGAAGTCTTGCCACAGCCGCTCGGCCCAACAATGGAGACAAACTCCGAGTGGGCAACAGAAAAGCTGACGTCGCGGATGATCGTGACTGGGGATCCCTTGGTGGGGTACTGCAGCGAGACGTGGCGCAACTCCAGAACGGGCTTGCCCGAAACAGCGGGGGAAGATAACCCACTTTGAACTACCCTCTGCGACTCCAACATTGACTCAACTCCAATGATTTTCATAGTGGCCCAAGTGAGGGCTGATCCCCCTGATCTAGACAGATGATGGCGGGAGCAATGAGGGTTGCAGGCCGGTTTATCTCGATTGGTATGGCCAACCCCATCCCCACTACATCAGAGAGAGGGGCAGCCAGCTGTGTTGCCAGATACTTTGTGGGCCGGTGAGGTCCCCCCATTTTCCGCTTCAGGAGATGTGGGATCCCCGAGGGCCCGGTCATCGAAGACAGTAAACTACCCGACACCCGTGCTATGCGCAGGGTGCGGGCTTTATCCCAATCCCTAGCTGACCCAGAGGACAGCTAAGTTTCGGAATTTCAGGCGAGTTTACAGTCGCCCCAAGGAGAGAGATTACTTGAGCAGCGTTATGGTCAGCATCCCCTTCCCACCCGCAGTGTCCACACTTGAACGACTTACCATTGCGGTAGGACTTACCCCGCTCAGGGTGGATGTGCAGGCATTTGTGGCAGGTCTGACTGGTGTAGGCAGGCGGCACCAGCACCACAGGCACTCCAGCAATGGCAGCCTTGTAGGCTACAAACATCCTGAGCTGGTAGAACGCCCAGTTGTTAGTCCTGCGCCGTTCGGCTTTGCTCCGAGGTTTCTGATTCAGGCAATCTCTGATGCCTGTCAAGTCTTCAAAAGCCAGTGCCGCACCAATAGCCTGGGCATCCCTGACCAAGGTTTTGCTGATGTTGTGGTTCAGCCATGTCTGGTAGCGTCGTTCTCTCCCAGAGAGCCTTCTCAGCAGCCTCCTAGAGCTGCGAGTGCGTTTGGATTGAACCTTGGCGCGTACACGGCTGAACCGGTCACGGACGGCCTGGATGTGTTCTCCACTCCAAGAGCGTCCGTTGCTAGCGGTGGCGATATCTCGCCTGCCCAAGTCAACTCCGATCACCCTTGGAGTCTTGCCAGTCGGGGGAGTATCCAGCTCAACAGCAATGTTGATGTAGTAGTCCCCTTGCTTGGTCTTGGACAGGGTTGCGCTTGTTGGCTTCTGGCCTCGCAGAAGCGCTATCTGGTAGCCACCGATCTTGAGCTTGAGCCAGACTCGCCCGCTCAACAGAGTCACACCAACAGTCTGTTCAGACTCTCGGTACCTAAAAGTACGCGCATCCAAGGTCAGGCTGGTGGGGCGAAACTTGTGGACTTGCTTCACCGCCTTGGCATTGCTAATCACCCGACGGAGCGCCTGACAGACGTGGTTGGCTTTCAGCCCCGTTGCTGCTCTTACCGGTCGATAGACCAAGTGGTGCAGCTTGGCGGTGTTCCAGCACTTCTCGCGCTTGGCGGTATCCAAGATCTGGTTACAAGCGTCAGCAAATCTCTGCAAGGTGCGGTCAATCTCTTGACGCAACTCTACAGGGACTATCAGCTTGCAACGTACCGATATAGTCTGGCTCATGGGCCTATCGTAGCTCATCCAGACTTTGACTAGCAGGCGGGCTTTCCTCCCGACACCAAGCTTGCGGCTATGGTGCGGGCCTCCAGCCCGAAAATTCGGTGACTGTCTATCAAGTAAAGCCCCGCCTACTGATGTTCGAAGACGTTACTGAAGCCCAACAGATCCAGCTCTACCAAAGTAGGCAAATGTTGGAAACACTGCTGCGCCAACTCCCAGCGTTCTTCCCGCCGTAACATCTCCGCCAACTTGTGGCGCACCGGGATCAAATAGCGAACATCGTTGGCGGCATATTCCAGCTGTTCGGCGGATAGCGCGTGGACGGCCCCCCAGTCGGAGCTTTGGGCAGCTTTGTTGAGTTCGACCCCGCACAGCTCGCTCACCACATCTTTGAGGCCATGCTTGCTGGTGTAGGTGCGGGCCAGTTTGCTGGCAATTTTGGTGCAAAAGACGGGCCACGCCCGGATTCCCAGGTGATAGCGCAGCATCGCCAGGTCAAAGCGGGCGTAGTGGAAAATCTTTTCAATGTTGGGATCCGTCAGCAGCCCCGCCAGAAGGGGGGCCTGCTTTACTCCACGGCTCAACCGCAACAACACCACCTCGCCGGCAGGGTTGGCGATTTGCACCACGCAGAGCCTGTCCCGCTGCGGGATCAACCCCATCGTCTCCGTATCCACGGCCAAGTGGGGTTCCCCGGCCAGGGCCTTTGCCATTGCAGGGGTGAGATCTTCGTCGCAGAGCTGGAAAGGTTGCAGGCCCACTCAGGATCTCTCAAAAGGGTGTTTTGGCTGCATAACCAAGCGGCGAAGGCCAGGCAACTACCAGCTAGACTTGACCACACCTGGCAATAAGCCTCTGTGGGCCATTTCCCGCAGGCTGTTGCGGCACAGGCCGAAATCGCGGAAGTAACCCCGGGGACGCCCGGTTTTCCAGCAGCGGTTGCGCAGGCGTGTGGGCGAGCTGGCCCGAGGGAGTTTTTGCAGTTGGGCGTGCAGCTCCATGCGGGTGGCCTGGTCGATGTTGGGATCGGCCATGGCCGCTTTCAGTTGTTGGCGCTTCTCCCGATACTTCTCGACCAAGCGTTGGCGCTTTTTCTCCCGCTCGATCATGCTCTTTTTAGCCACGGCTCACTGTTTCCCCAGATTTTTCAGCTTTACTAGAATAACGGGGAGCAGCGGCCCCAAGCAAGGGGATCCCAGGCCCGCCCACGGCCATCCTCGCCAATGTTCATCCCTCTTTTCCGCTCTCCGTAGGATCCCTGAGGCCAGCCCCTCGGCTTGGGGGCAACCTACCTCTATAGGCGAGGTTGGTGTTGGGTGATGGCCATTTCCAGAGTGATCCCGTTTATCGCCACCAAGTTTAGGGTTTCCCCAGAGCAGATTGAGGCCACGCGCGTGATTCTCCACAAGCCGCCGGCTCTGTTGGCAGTGCTGAAGTCGGCCTCTCCACTGCCCAAAGAGGTTTTGCAGGATCCCAGTTTGGCCTATATCTATCCTGCCGCCTTCATTCAATGGTCGAAGTGCATGCATGGCTTGGCGGATTGGGACACTGGGCCGGCACTGAGCTACGCCGATTATGTGGCGCAACTGAAGCTGGCCTTCATGCCGACGGATATTGCCCTGAGCGGCCATTAGGGATCCCTTGGGTTGGCCATCCCATTTCGGAAGATGCGCCGGGAAGCCTCGCGGACAAACTCTTTGAGCCAACCGGATTTTTGGGTATTTTGCACCTGGGCTTTGACCACCGCCTGCATCCCCCCTTCTCCCCAGCTTTGGTTGTGCTGGAAATACTCAATGAAGCTCTTGCCGGCAATGCGGGTGAGATAGCCAGCACTGGCTGCCTGAATGGGGGCTGTCGCCAGAAAACCGACGACGCTCACTTCGGCAACGGTGGCCAAGATCCCCGTGGTCAGTTGGATCGCTCCTTCCACCAAGCCCAAGCCGGCTAAGGTTTTGGCCAGAGACAAGGCCAGCTCCCGCCCCTGCTGCAGATCCATCTTGCAGCCGTAAAGGGATCCCAGTTCCACCACCATCTGGGCGTTGATGGCGGCAATGGCCAGCAGATCCACCGCCGGGATGGGGTTGGCGAACACCACTCCTGTAACAATCCACTGAAAGCGATCGATCACCTCCTCCGCCTGCCGGCGCAGTTGGGCTTGGAGAATCCGTTTGGCCTCTTCCCCCAACTGTTGCGATTGCAGCAGAGCATTGTCCAAGGCCAGGGATCCACCTTCGGCATAGAGCACTGCCTGCACGCGATCCCGCACGGCGGCCACATCCGGCTCCGGTCGCCAGGTTTGGGATCCCACCCGCACAGGGGCTGGAGCAGCGGCAGCTATCAACACATCCTGAGGTGGGATCAGGGGATGAACCCGCTCCCGCAGGCGTTGCAAGAGGATCTGCCGTTCTTCTGAGGTGTAGCGATCCGCTTTGTTCAGGATCAGCAAGGCCCGCTTGCCCAGGGCGATCAACCGGCGCAAGGGATCCACCTCTGACTGGCGCAGATCCCCATCCACCACCACCAGCAGCAGATCGGCAGCTTGGGCTTGGGCTTGCGCCTCCTGTTCCCGCATCACCCCTGCCGGGCCGATCTCCAAAATGCCGGGGCAATCCAGGATCTGCACCGGCTGCGGGATCCCAGGCAAGTTCCAATCGTAACAAGCCACCGCCTGGGTGGTGCCCAGAGTGGCCGCCACCGCCCCCGCCCGCCGCCCCAGCAGCGCGTTGACCAAAGAAGTCTTGCCCGCCGACCCAGTGCCGAAGACCACCACCTTCAGCTGGGGCTGGGCCAACTGTTGGGCCAGCAGAGCCGACCGCTCCGCCAGCGCTGCCCGCGCCACTTCATCCTGGATTTGCGCTAGCTGCGCCTCCAGTTGAGCCAAGTTCTGTTGCGCCGCTTTCCGCTTTTCCAAAGCCGTCTCCGGCAAGGCAGGGGGTCTCCTGCTGGGGGCGGGTTGGCGAAACAGAAACAAGTAGTAGATGGCAGCGGCCAAAAACACCAGCAGCAGCAGCACCAGCACCCCAATCAACAGCCCCCCCAAAATCGGGTGGTAGCGGGTGGCGTAGTACAGATCGAGAAACGATTGGATCAGCCAGACGATCAGCCCGGTGAACGAGGCCAACAGCGCCAACAGCAGCAGCAAGCGCAGGTAAGGGAGCGACCGCATAGGGATCCAACAAGGCCACAACCGTTCGCGTCAGCGGGACGGAGTCCTTTTGACTCTACCCGCGGCTGAGCATATCCGGCTACCTAGATGTCGCCTTCTGGCTGCAGGGGCAGGGCTTCTCCATCCGACTCTTCCTTTTCACACCGAGATTCCCCCTCGATGACCTGAATGGCCTGCGGATCCCCGTCAACTTTCACTTGCAGATGGCGCAACTGCCATGCCGAGCCGGCCATGCCCCGCTCCGATTCCACCACCACATCGCCGGTGCGCTGGGCCCCTGTAATCAAAAAGAACAGACACACCCAACCGGCTTCCTCATCTTCCTGAAAGCTCAGCCGCGAGGGCCATCCCGGCCTCAGGGGCTCTCCCAAACGTTCCACCACCACGGCATTTTGTTCGAGCTGCTCCACCGCCAATTGGTAGGTGCGATAGGCTCCTGAGGCACGGATCCCATTCCAGACTAGGATCCCTGCCCCCGCCAGCCCTAAGCCCAGCACCGCCAGCAGGCCCAAACAGCCGCAGCCACAGCAGCCCAGAGGGACAGCACAGCCGACTGTTTGTGGAGTTTCCGACACGGCCAATCGCCACTACAGAATGCCCCCACCCTAACACAAAGCTGGTGCTCATCCTCTATGCCTTCATTGCCGACAAGGTACAGACAAAAAGCCAAGCAACCCTACGCCATTTGTCGGTGACGAACATCGCTTCTCAGTTCCGTATTGCCACAGATATCTGTTACGGCCTCAAGCAACAGCTCGAAAAATCATGGGATCAGCACCTCTTTGGCCAGTTCAAGCAACTCACTGTTGAGTCTAATTTTGTACTGCGGTGAGGATGGGATCCCTACGTATCCAATTGTTGGCTCTGCTCCCACTTCGATTAGAAAGGCTTGTGACACAAAGATTTCAAGCTTTTCGCCTACACGGAATCCGGATGGCTCAGAAGGTCAATAGGTATCTGGAAAGCCCTATTTCCGAGCACCGAGAAAGAAGACAAAGTGCGCGCATACCGAATCCGCTATTTGGCGGAGTCAATATCAGAGGGATTTGTCGAGAATAAGAGCAGCAAAAGGTCTCCATCCAATCGCCTAAACCTATGGATGAAGCGACAACCATAACCGTGCAGCAGATCATTCAAACCGCCATGATGACCGGTTTGCTCACCGCTGCTCAGGAACACGAACTTAACGTAAGGCTATTTCGAGAGGAGTGCTCCGAAGCCGACCTCTTCCTGCTGCGCCGTCTACACCGCTGCCTACGCCAGGGATCCATCCGCCAGATCCCGGCCCTGAACAACACTGTAGCGGTTGGCCGCTTTGGCCCGCCCCTGCGCCTGGTACCGGACAGAGCCGAGACAACTCAGTCCCAGCCGACTGGGTTAAGCCTGGCGAGGGATCCCAAGATCGGGTAGTCAAGCAATTACAAGCAATTAGTGACGAGGGGGCAGAGGTAAGGCCGAGGGTTGGGCAACGGTCAAATCAGGGAAAGGGGGAGCTGAGGTTTTGCTTTCCCCGTCGTGCAGCAACACATATAAAGCAAACACATATAAAGCAAGGGATCACCAACGACGTCAACGGCAAGGCAATCTCGAATGAGCTACGGACTTCTACAGCACTTCCCTTTGCCTCTCTTCATCGCTGGAGCCCTTCCGAGTTCAGCCGCCTAGCTAAGCTTTTGAATAGGAGCGATACGGGGATCCAAGATTTTCTGTTGACCGATAGCGGGAAACCTCACCGCAATCGTGACCCGTTCACCACTGCCGAACACATGGGTAATCTGGCCTTGTCCGAATTGGGGATGTTGCAAACGATCGCCAATCGCCCACTGTTCTGAACGGCCTTGGCCGGGATTGGGCTTGGCCTTGTGTGCATCTGAAAGGGACAGTCCACTGCCGTGGGAAAGCTGTCGAGAAGGGGCTCCGCGCCTGTCGAATTCGATTAACTCTTGGGGCAGTTCACTTAAAAATACCGAAGGAATAGCTGGTTCGCGGTTGCCGTAGAGCATCCTTTCCTTAGCATGGCTAATGAACAACTGCTCACGAGCACGGGTAATGCCCACATAGCAAAGGCGTCGCTCTTCTTCCAAGGCAGCGGGATCTTCCAAAGCCCGGAAATTGGGAAACAGACCCTGCTCTACCCCCACCAAGAACACAACAGGAAACTCCAAACCTTTGGAAGAGTGCAACGTCATTAGCGAAACTTTCTCAGCGCCTTCCTGAAGGTTATCTAAGTCGGAAGCCAAAGACACATTGCTCAAAAAAGCCTCAAGGCTGGGATCCTCCTGTTCTTCCTCGAATTGGCGGGCGGCATTGTAAAGTTCCATCACGTTGGCCGCTCTTTCTTCAGCTTCGTCTGTACCCTGTGCCTTGAGATCCTCCAAATAGCCGGAATCCCTTAGCAACCCTTCGATAAGGGTGGCGGCTGAAGTCTGAGAAGCCTGTCGATGCCAATGCTGAATCAACTGAGCAAACTGAATGACAGGCTTAGCCGAACGGCCCACCAAGCTACTTACAGAGGTTTCGTCGCTGAGAATTTCCCACAAAGGCACGTTGAGAGCCGCCGCCGCTTCGGTCAGCTTGTCCAGAGTAGATTTGCCGATGCCACGGCGCGGCACGTTAATAATTCGCAGCAGGCTAAAGGAGTCGGCAGGGTTAGCCACAACCCGTAAATAGGCTAGGACATCCTTAATTTCTTTGCGATCGTAAAATCGCAGTCCGCCTACCACCGTGTAAGGGATCCCCCACCGCAGCAAGACCTCTTCAAAAGGACGGGATTGAGCGTTGGTACGGTAGAGAATGGCAAAATCTCCCCAGGAAAAAGCATTGGCATTTTGGCCGTGTAATCGTCGGATGGTATTGACGACAAACTCGGCCTCTGCAATCTCGTCATCCGCCTGATGAAGGAAAATCGGACTTCCTTGCTGACGGGTTGGCCTGAGAACTTTATCAATGCGCTCTGTATTTTTCTCGATGAGAGCGTTAGCTGCCTGCAGAATGGTAGCTGTAGAGCGATAGTTCTCCTCCAGCTTGATCAGGGTGCGGGTATCATCATCCGGGAGACCATCTCCAAAGGTCTCTTGAAACTCCAGCAAAATGGTAAAATCTGCCCCGCGAAACCGATAGATGCTTTGATCGGCATCTCCCACCACAAAGATCGATCGGTTTCTCCAATCCAACCGAGATCTGCAGGTCTCGCCGTTGGTGGCCAACAGACGAATCAACTCATACTGAGTGCGGTTGGTGTCTTGGTATTCATCCACCAAAATGTGTCGAAATCGTTGGTGCCAGTAAGCCAACACCTGCTCGTTTTGTCGAAAAAGCTGCACTGGTATCCAAATCAAGTTATCAAAGTCCAGAGCATTGTTGGCTGCCAGTTGGTCTTCATAGATTTCGTAAACTTGGGCAATGGTACGGCCACGGAAGTTGGGCTGATTGCGCTCCAGGTCGGCAGGAGTCCAACCTTGGTTTTTGGCATTGCTAATGGCGTAGCGTACCGACCTTGGGTCAAACTTGCGCTCATCCAAGTTCAGTTGCTTGGTTACAATCTCCTTCACCAGAGATTGGGCATCTGATTCATCGAAGATCGAGAAGTGGCGAGTCCACTTGCGCCCCTTGGGATCCTGATATTTTTCAATATCTATGCGCAGGATCTGGGCAAATAAGCTGTGGAAAGTGCCGATCCAAAGGGGTTTAATCAGCCGATGGTAAACGCTGGATTTCAGCCGGGTGACTTGGGCTGGCTCCAATTGCTCCAGCGGGATCCCAAATTGTTCTTGAGCTTCTTGTTCGGCAAAGAGCTGCTCAATGCGCTCTTTCATCTCACGGGCGGCCTTGTTGGTGAAGGTCACGGCCAAAATTTCTCCTGGATCCACCCGATAGTGGCGAACCAGGTAGGCAATGCGGTGGGTGAGGGCGCGCGTCTTGCCGGAACCTGCCCCCGCCACCACCAGCAGCGGGCCACAAAAGTGTTGCACCGCTTGCCGTTGAGAAGGGTTGAGGGCATCCAGCAAAGAGGCGTGAGTCATGGCCAGCAAACCAGAAACTGCCTTCCATTATGGGCACCAACCCAATGGGGATGAGAAGCCCAGAGGGCATTTTGGAGCACCAAAGATGAAGATCGGTTAAGATTTGGCCGGCCCGCTCCAGAGCTCCCCGCCATGAACCGAGTGCTGTCCTGCTGCTGTGCCCCGGCTAACCGCTGCTGGCTTTGCGTTCAAAAGAGACTTGTGGCTTTGGGGTTTGCCACCCTTGCCCTGCTTTCTCAAGGTGCGTTCGATCCCGCCCAAGCTGGCAACTGCCCCAGCAACGGCAACCCCAAAACATCTCTTGACCTCAAGGTGGAAAGCGTTTCTGGGGATCGGCTTGACCTAAGTCGGTATGAGGGCATTCAAGCGTTGATCTTGACCAACAGCCAAACCCGCTCGCAATCGGAAGCCCTCTCCAAAAGTTTGGCCCTGGAGTTTGGGCAAAACCCCCGGCTGCGCCAGATCGTGCTGGTGGATGGCAGGGGGCTGCTGCTGGTGCGCCACTTGGTTTTGCAGGCCATCCGGGAGAGTGTACCGACGGATCCCCGCCTGGTTTCTCCGTTTGTGTATGTCTCGGTCGATTTTGAGGGAGCAACCATCCAGAAGCTGCAAGAAATAGCCGCTGCAACCTTGCCTGGGATCAATTTTCGCCAACAGGCCGCTTTGCTGCTTTTGGACGGCCAGGGAACTCTTCTGAGCGGATTTGCCGACTTGGAGCGATCCAACCTCAGCATTCGCCGGTGCATTCGCACCCTCATGGGATAGTCCCACTTCCCTTTCACACCGGCAACGCCTCTCCTCTGCTGCTCTGGCCCAAGCCATTAAACTGGTCATACCGGTCATGTTGAAGCTTGAAGTCAACCATTCGAACGACGGTTCACTGTTTACGGGATCCCATGCGCCGCCAGCTCAAAATCTTGAACCAAATCCTCGATTACAAGCTTGCCAACTTGCGGCTGTTTGGCCGAGCCGAGCTGAAGGGGCCTGTTCTCAACGTGCTGCTGGAACGGCTGCCGGGCGATGTGGTGGATACCCTGCAGGTGATGGAGGTGGTGCGCAGTGCGGTGGAAGCCTCTCTGCTGCAAGGGTTGCGCAAGGTCAACGTTTACCTTTGGTGCCGCGGACAAACCGAAGAAGCGCCGGAGTGGAGCGAAAGCTTTGCTGTAGAGCCATTGGTCTTGGCCCACCCCAAGGAGCTCCGAAGCCTTGCTTTCAACTATCGACAAGACTATCCCGGCATGCGGGTGCTGTTTTTCTGCCTGGGCCTTTGTCTGGGCGGCTTTTACCTGTTGGGGGGCTGGGAGCAGACAGGTTGGATCGATTGGATCCCCGTAGGACTGGCCTTCGCCTTGGGGGTGATCTTCCCCTGGCTCAAACGCTCCCTCAGCCAGTTTGTACACCCTCTATTTCTCCGCCTTGGCCTGGGCTTGGGCTTGGTCTTATTGGGCCTGGCAGTGGCGCTGATCTGGCGGCAGGGCTGGAGCGTTGCCTATGGGATCCTCGGCCTCCTGGCCATCCTCCTGTTGGGTCTGGGAGCCTAGTTCTCAACCGGCAGTGGTGCCGCTGAAGACGTGTAGGGCAGGGCCGGTCATCCACACGTGCTGTGTGCTCGGATCCCAGCGAATTTCCAGATTTCCTCCCGGCAGTTCTACTGTAGCTTGCGATTCTGCGCGCTCCTCCAAAACAGCAGCCACCAAAACAGCACAGGCACCCGTCCCACAAGCCAGCGTTGCCCCTGCTCCCCGCTCCCAAACCCGTAGGCGCAGACGAGTCGGGCTGAGCACCTGCACAAATTCGGTGTTGGTGCGCTCAGGAAAGGCCGGATGATGCTCAAACAGGGGGCCCACAGCCGCCAAGTCCAGCTCCTCCAGGGATCCCTCTTCTTCCAGGAAGACCACACAATGGGGATTGCCCATGCTCACCGCCGTCACCCGCCACTCTCGCCCGGCCACTGCAAGCGGCTGCCGAATGACCTTCTCATCCGGTTCGACCAGGGTGGTGGGGATCTGCTTGGCCAAAAGGCGAGGGATCCCCATGTCCACTGTGACCAGCCCATCTGCCCGCACCTGCGGCACGATTCGCCCCGCCAAGGTGTGGATCTGGTAGGCGCCATCCCGACCTGGGATCCCCAAGTCCTGCAGAAAGCGGGCCAAACAGCGGATCCCATTACCGCACATCTCCGCCTCGGAACCATCGCTGTTGAAGAGGCGCATGCTAAAGTCCGCCCCCTCCTGCCCCGGCAGCAGGAAGATAACCCCATCGGCTCCCACCCCAAAGCGGCGATTGCAAAGGGCAACGGCCTCTTCCGGGCTCAAGCAGGGCTGAGACTGCCAGCGGTTGTCCACCAAGATAAAATCGTTCCCCAACCCCTGGTACTTGTGAAAGGAGAGACGGGGGGTCAACCGAGCAGACATTTACCCAGATATCCCAACGACAGGCCTTAATCCTCGTGCATCTCGTAGGGATCCTGCAAGTCCTTGGAAGGGGGGCCAAAGGCTGTGTAGATGGCAAACGCAGTGATGCAGATGGTAACTGCCGCAATCGCCACAATCAGGGAAAAGGTGGGCTCCATATCGTTGTCTTTGATCCTGAGAGTATTCGACTACAGTATTACACAAGTTTACAATTCATTGCCCAAGACAAAAAGGTTCGGCCAGATTCTGATAGCGTGATTTTAAAAGGCGGCTGCTTTGGCGGTGCTGAGCACCAGGGATCCGCCTTCGAGCCTGCTATCTTCGACTTCGTCAACGTGTTCGGTTTCTAAGCGAGAACCTATGGCCATTCGTACCAAACTGGGCGATCTGCTGCGTCCTCTCAACTCGGAATACGGCAAAGTGGCTCCCGGCTGGGGCACCACGCCCCTGATGGCGGTCTTCATGGCCCTATTTGCCGTCTTCCTGTTGATCATCCTGCAGATTTACAACAAGTCGCTGCTTTTGGAAGACATTAACGTCTCCTGGGAGAGCCTCAGCTTTTGAGTTCCCCAGCCCTACTCTGGAGAAAATCCCCGTCCCGCCAGACGGTTGCAAGCGGGATCAAGGCAGCTCCTCTTCTCCTCCGAGCCGATGCCTTCAGGGTGCTGGCTCCAGGCGCAGCAGGGATCCATTCGGGGCGTCCGTCAACAGGTAAAGGAGTCCATCCGGCCCCTGCCGCACATCGCGAATGCGACCCACCGCCCCTTCCAGCAGGCGCTCTTCCGCCACCACCCGCTCTCCATCCAGTACCAAGCGCGCCAGGTGTTGCCCGGCCAGCGCCCCCACAAACAGGTTGCCCCGCCATTCTGGGAAAGCCTCTCCCGTGTAGAAAGTCATGCCAGAAGGAGCGATAGAGGGCGTCCAGTGCAGCAGAGGGGAAGCCAAGCCGGGAGCTGCCGCCAGTCCTTGGCCGACGGGTTCTCCCGTATATTCTCGACCGTGGGTGATTAGGGGCCAGCCGTAGTTGACGCCGGGGGCCAAGATGTTGATCTCGTCCCCACCCTGCGGCCCATGTTCATGGGACCAAATTGCCCCTGTTTCAGGGTGGCGGGCCATTCCCTGAATGTTGCGGTTGCCGTAGGTAAAAATTGCCGGCAAAGCCCCCGCTCGGCCGACAAATGGGTTGTCCGCCGGGATCCCTCCTGAATCAGTGACGCGCAACACTTTACCGGCAGAATCCCCCAAATCTTGGGCTCGATCCCGTTCTCCCCGGTCTCCGGTGCTGATGTAGAGAAATCCCTGTTCATCAAAGGCCAGGCGGGAGCCAAAGTGCTGTTGAGCGGGGGTCTTGCGCTCCATGTCGAAAATCACCTCCAGATCCTGTAGGCCCCCTTCCCCCAGACGGGCTCGCGCCACCCGCGTGCCTCCCCCACTGGGCCCAGGAGCGGCATAGGACAGGTAAATCCAGCCGTTCTCCGCGTAATTAGGGTGCAAGGCAATGTCCAGCAGGCCCCCCTGTCCGCGGGCAAATACTTCTGGCACACCGGCTATGGGCTGGGGATCCAACCCCTGGTCGGTAACCCGGCGCAGCCGCCCTGGGCGTTCGGTAACCAAGAGAGTTCCATCCGGCAAAAAGGCCATCCCCCAAGGGTGCTCCAAACCCTGGGCCAAAGTAACCACCCGAAACGCTTGCTCCGTTCTGGCCCTGGGCAAGGCTTGGGCATGATCCCCCCGTTGCAGGGCCATCACCATCTCCGGGCTGACCGGGTAGGCCGCCACGACAGCGGGGACGGACACCCCCCCGAAAAGCAGCAGTGAGGAGAGAAGCTTGATCGCCGGGATCCTCATGGCCATTGCCGCCTCGTTTTCGCGATGGATTCTGGGATCTGAGCTAACCGATTATTGCCGCTGCTCTTCTGGAGAGGGGTACCGATGAGGGTAAAACCCACTGCGGACCAGAGTGGGCAACCC
The DNA here is from genome assembly GCF_054059115.1 of Thermostichus sp. MS-CIW-26. Taxonomy (NCBI): domain Bacteria; kingdom Bacillati; phylum Cyanobacteriota; class Cyanophyceae; order Thermostichales; family Thermostichaceae; genus Thermostichus; species Thermostichus sp. MS-CIW-26. The sequence goes on along the minus strand of NZ_JBSSBV010000052.1, from coordinate 3,307 downwards.
CCTGTCCCCTCCCGGCCATAGGCTAGCCTTGAGAGCAGCAATCTGTCTCCAAAGCATGCTGGAACCTGGCGAGATCTTGGGACTCGATCCCGCGGGCGCGAACGGCCAATCCCCCGCCCGCCCGCCCCAAAGGCCAACCTGCGGATCCCTGCAGCAGCTCCAGCCCCACTCCAGAGGGATCCACCTCATCTGTGCCCAGGGCCGCTGGTCTATGCAGGTGCTCACCCCCCGTCTGTTTCGGCTGCGCTTTAGCCCCAGCGGAGCGTTTTTGCCCCGTCGTTCCTGGGATGTGGCTCCAGCCGATGAAGAGTGGCCGCCGGCTCCCTTTGAACTGCAGGAAAGCTCCACCCAAATCCACCTGTCCACCTCCCAGGTGCAAGTTCAGATCGATCGGGATCCCCTCCGGTTCAGTTTTCAAGACTCTCAAGGGCAAGAATTTTGCGCCGATGTCTCCTCTGGGCTTACCTGGGGATCCGATAGCATCCGCCTGGTCAAACACCTCCACCCTGCCGAGCACATCTATGGCCTAGGGGAACGGGCGGGGCTACTCAACAAACGGGGTCGGCGCTACAGCCACTGGACTCGCGACTGCTGGAACTACGACGCCCACAGCGACAATCTCTACCAGGCCATTCCCTTCGCCCTGTTTCTTCGCCCCAACCTCTGCTACGGGCTCTTCCTGCACTGCACCCACTGGAGCCAGTTCGACCTGGGCCAGATCGATCCCGAGCAGTGGGCCATCGAGGTGCGCGCCCCCGAGCTGGATTACTACCTGATCTACGGCCCCACCCCGGCCTTGGTGCTCGAGACCTACACCCAACTCACTGGGCGGCCTCCCCTTCCTCCCCTCTGGGCCTTGGGCTACCAACAGTGCCGCTGGAGCTACGCCAGCGCCGCCCAGGTTCAAACCGTTGCGCAGCAATTTCGCCAGCGGCAGATCCCCTGCGACGTCATTTACTTGGATATCGACTACATGCGCGGCTACCGCGTCTTCACCTGGGATCCCCGCCGCTTCCCCGAACCGGCCCGGCTCATGGCCCAACTCCACGAGGCTGGCTTCCGGGTGGTAGCCATTGTGGATCCCGGCGTCAAGTTCGAGCCCGAAGCCGACTACGCCGTCTTCGACGAGGGCTTGGCCCAGGATTTCTTTATCCGCCGCGCCGACAGCCACCTCTTCCATGGCTACGTTTGGCCAGGCAAAGTCCTCTTTCCCGACTTCTTGCGCCCCGGAGTGCGGCAGTGGTGGGGATCCTGGCAACGGGTTCTCACCCAAGCCGGTGTGGATGGCATCTGGAACGACATGAACGAGCCGGCCCTCAACGACCGCCCCTTTGGAGACGGCGGCCAGATCGTCGATATCCCCCTCGATGCCCCCCAAGGCCCACCCGACGAACCCACCACCCACGCCGAAGTTCACAACCTGTACGGCCTGCTGATGACACGCGCTTCCCGTGAAGGCTTGGAACAGCTCAACCCCAACCGGCGCCCCTTCGTGCTGACTCGCTCCGGCTTTGCTGGGATCCAGCGCTGGGCTGCCGTCTGGACAGGCGACAACCAATCCTCCTGGGAACACCTGGAGATGTCCCTGCCCATGCTCCTAAACCTGGGCCTGTCGGGAGTTAGCTTTGTCGGCGCGGACATCGGCGGCTTCGGTGGCAATGCCACTCCCGAGCTGTTTGCCCGTTGGATGCAAATGGGAATTCTTTACCCCCTCATGCGCGGCCACAGCGCCCTGGGCACCCGCCCCCACGAGCCCTGGAGCTTTGGCCTCGAAGTGGAAACCATCTGCCGGCAGGCCATTCAGTTGCGTTACCAGCTGCTGCCCTACCTCTACAGCCTCTTTTGGGAGTCCAGCCAAACCGGATCCCCCATCTTGCGCCCCCTTCTCTACGAGTTTCCCGACGATCCGCAAACCTACGAGATCTCAGATCAAGCCATGCTGGGATCCGCCCTCCTAGCTGCCCCTGTGGTTCGGCCTGGCGTGCGGTGCCGCGCTGTTTACCTACCCCAGGGCACTTGGTTTGATTGGTGGACAGGTCAGGCCCACACCGGCCCCCGCTACATTCTCGTCCCTGCCCCTCTCGAACAACTGCCGCTGTTTGTGCGGGGTGGCTCCGTTCTGCCTTTAGCTCCCCCCTGCCCGTCCACCGCCCACCTGCGCCGTGACCAACCGCACCTCAAACTCTACCCCGGCAACGGCAGCTTCACCCTCTACGAAGACGACGGGGAAACCCTCGCCCATCGAGCAGGAGCCTGGGCCACCACCCTCTTCCGCTTGCGACAGCAAAATGGCCAGCTCATTCTGGAGATCGAGGCCCGCCAGGGCAACTGGAGCCCGCCCCAGCGTAGCTGGCTTCTGGAGCCCCTTGGCCACACTCCCCTCTCCCTGCCGGACACCGGACAGCCGCAACGGGTTCTCTGGCCCACCCCAGAGGATCCCCCGTTTAGGTGACATACTCCCATCACTGACCCTACAGGTACAGCGTGGGCTTCTCGCTTCATCGGGGAGCTACTGCAAGAACCCTCTGCGAGCAGACACGGGATGCCCCACCGCGTAGTTGCACCAGATTCCGGCAACGCCGTTTTGTACAACCATGTTGATTATAGTACAGAATATATCCGCCTTTCATCCCGACCCTCCTGCTGTTGCAGAGAGTGCGGGGCTTCCCGGCGAGCTAGCTAATCGCCCTCACGGCCTCCAGCAGCTCCCGGTTGTCTCGCTTGAACAAGGGCAGCCACTCCACATGCTGGTAGCGTAGGATCCCTTGGCTATCCACCAAAAAATAGGCCCGCCGCGTCCCCAGCAGGCTGTCCACCCCGTACTGCTGGCTCACGGTTCTGTCCACATCGCTCAGCAAAGGAAACTCCAGCTTAAGCTGCTCGGCAAAGGCTTGGTGCCTGGAGAGGGGATCGCTGCTGATCCCCAAGATCTCGCAGCCCGCGGCCCGGAAAGCTTCCCAATCCTCCCGAAAGCAACGCATCTCGCTCGTGCATACCGGGGAAAAATCCGCCGGGTAAAAGGCCAGCAACACCTTGCTCTTGCCCCGGTAGGCCGCCAGTGAAATCTGGGCTCCCTTTTGGATCCCTTTCCCCACCGCAGGCAAGCTAAAGTCAGGAGCAACAGCCCCAATCACAATCCCCATAAACCCGTCTGACCCAAACTAAGCTCACTTCAACAGTCTAGCGGTGGATCCGGATCCCTTCTGGCTTCAAAAAATTTTGGGTTGGATATCTTGACGGGGTGGTGGGGGTGGGGATAGGGTAGTAAAGCGCTGATGAGGCCACCCAGCCCCGGCGCCCCAGAACC
>NZ_JBSSBV010000051.1:0-19885 GCF_054059115.1 Thermostichus sp. MS-CIW-26 | reverse complement strand
GGGATACCGCCATTCTGGTTGGAAACAAACAGAATGCTATCGCTGCATAGTTGAACAGTGATGTTCAGCAGTGTTCAGCGTAAATGTATCAGGACTTAAAACCGGCTTAAAACCGTCGTGAAGCCGCTTGCCAACTCCAAACTGCTGTCTCCTTTTATGGAAGAAGGGGACTTTTGCTGTGGGAAAAGAGCTGGAAGTGAGCGCAACATAGCAATGGGGAGCTGGAACAGGCTCCGCTCGCAGCTCTGGAAACCCGCAGTTTATGGCTCGACTGGAAGATCTCACCCCTGGCGCCAAGGTCAAAGGGATCCTGCCCAATCAAACCGTTGCCATCGTGAGTGTGAGGTGGTACGGCAGCAGCACCATCGAGGCCATCTACAAAGACACTCAGGGGCGTCTCCATTCAGAGCTTCTGTTTCGGGATAAAGAGCCAACCCTAGAGGTGGTAGCCGAGGGATCCCTTGGCAACTTCGAGGGAGACGGCGCCTTATTTCGCCTAGCTTCAGAGGCCTATCGGATTCGGCTGGCGCACCTGTTTGATCCCTTGCTGGCCGTTCACACCTCTCTGGTAGAACCCCTGCCCCACCAGATCAGCGCCGTCTATGGGGAAATGCTCACGCGGCAGCCGCTGCGGTTTTTGCTGGCCGATGACCCAGGTGCCGGCAAAACCATCATGGCAGGGCTTTTGGTTAGAGAGCTATTGATTCGAGGTGACTTGCACCGCTGTCTCATCGTTTGCCCGGGGAGTCTAACGCTGCAGTGGCAAGATGAGATGGTGCAAAAGTTTCATTTGCCCTTTGAGATCTTGACCAACGATCGCATTCAAGCCGCCCGAACTGGCAACCCTTTCCTGGAGATACCTCTTCTCATTGCCCGCCTCGATAAGCTCAGCCGAGATGAGGCCCTGCAGGAGAAACTGAGGCAAACTGATTGGGATCTGGTTATTGTTGATGAGGCCCACAAACTCTCCGCATCCTTCTTTGGGGGAGAAATCAAAGAAACCAAGCGTTACAAGCTGGGCAAGTTGCTCTCGCAGCTAACACGCCACTTTTTACTGATGACAGCCACTCCCCACAACGGTAGAGAAGAAGACTTTCAGCTTTTTTTGGCTTTGCTGGATGGGGATCGCTTTGAGGGGAGATTCCGAGATGGAGTTCATATGGTTCCATCTATCCCACCATTTTCAATACCGTTTTAGTCCCCAAAGCCCAAGAAATGGTGGCGGATCACTTTCGGCATGGCAGTAAGGATAACGCCAAGGAATTTTTTGAAGCCAGCCTAATCAAAGTTTTCCAGCGTGTTAACCGTCTGAATCATCCCGATTATCCCGTTACAGTTTACTACGCTCTCAAGCAAACGGAAGAAGACTCCTCATCCCCCGATTCTCTCTCCCAAGTGGAGCAAGGGGAAGAAGATGAGGATATAGACGATCCAGTTCCCCTCTCCCCCTCTGGGAGAAGGGCTAGGGGTGTTCGCGTTAGCGGCACAGAACCCATGGGCAGAGTCTCTACCGGTTGGGAAACGATTCTGGAAGGACTGATTCAATCCAACTTCAGCATTGACGGCACTTGGCCCCTGCGAACCGAACTCGCTAACCGAATGCGGGGTCAAGACTCCAATGCTCTTGCTTCTTCCATTGTCCTGGTCTGTCGTCCTCGTCCTGCCGATGCGCCCAAGGCTACCCGTCGCCAATTCCTTGCCGAGCTGAAGCGCGAGCTGCCCAAGGCGCTTAAACTTCTGCAGCAGGGCAGCATTGCTCCTGTGGACTTGGCCCAAGCCAGCATCGGCCCCGGCATGGCCATCTATTCCCGCTATGCTGCAGTTTTGGAAAGCGATGGCTCGCCCCTGACCGTCCGCACTGCCCTGCAACTGATCAACCAGTACCTAGATGAATATCTCAGCGAACAAGAAGGGGAACTCGATGAGGGCAGCCGCTGGGCCACCACTTGGTTTGCCCAATATCAATTTGAGCCAGGCCCCTACGGGGAAGCAGAAGTCCTCAGCAAGGCCAGAAACGTCAGCATTGAGTCCCTTGAGGAACTTGGGATCCTAGAAGCCAAGGCCGGCAAGGTGCGGTTGTTGAGAAGAGAGGAAATAGCCCAGAGAAAAGAAAAGGGAGCAGATTCCCTCTCCTTGCTCCTTGCTTCCTCCGCCTGGCTCATCACCCAGACCCTCATCCACACCCTCGATCGGAAAGGGGAAATGGGAGCCGCCGCTCTCCTGGCTGCCTTGGGAGATAGAGGTGCGGTTGCCCGCGATCTGGCCTATCGGCTCTATACCCTCTGCGAAAAGAAAGGCTGGACTCAAGAAGCCCTAGCCTATAATACTCTCGTCATTGCCTGGCCGGAAATTAACCGGCTAGCATCCGAAATGAAGAAAAAGCAGCATGATCCTTTCCAGCCCAGCTTGCTTTAGTTCCCTACCTCTGGGGGAAGCAAAGCGTGACATACTCCCATCGCTGACCCTACGGGTACAGTGCGGGCTTCTCGCTTCATCGGGGAGCCTACGCAAGAACCCTCCACGAGCAGACACGGAATGCCCTACCGCGTAGTTGCACCAGATTCCGGCAAAAGCCGTTTTGTGCAACTACTCCCATCATACACCATGTGGGGGTATCTGTATCCCGACACTGACTCTACGAGTACAGTGCGGGGCTTAGCTACCCCCACACCCCCATAAGCTAAAAGACCTCAGAGTTTCTATCCTTACACCCAACCAGACGATGGTCACCCTCCAGCTTCGACAACTCACCATCCCACCCGGCCAGCGCCTGCTGATTCACAATCTGAATTGGTTAGACTTTGAAGCCATCCTAGATGAGCTGGGCGAAAAGCGAGCCAGCCGCATTGCCTACAGCGATGGGATATTGGAAATCAGAATGCCCTCACCCAAGCATGAGCGAGAAAAATCCATCATTGGAGACATTGTCAAAATCTTGCTAGAGGAACTGGAAGTTGACTGCGAATGTTTTGGGTCAGCTACCTTCAAACAGCAAGCAATGAACTACGGGATCGAACCTGATGAATGCTTCTATATCCAAAATCACCAGGCCGTGATTGGCAAAGATCGGCTGGATCTATCTGTTGACCCGCCTCCGGATCTGGCCATCGAAGTGGATGTTACTTCCAAAACCCAGATTGAGGCTTACACCCGCCTAGGAGTGCCCGAACTTTGGGTTTATCAAGGCAACCAGCTAACCATCTACATCCTGCAATCCGGCCAATATCAGGCTTCTGCCACCAGCCCAACCTTTCCTCAGCTACCGATTTTAGAGTGGGTGCCAGAAGTCTTGGCCCAAAGTCGAGATCTGGGTAGAAGTCCAGCCCTTCGTGCCCTTCGCCAAAAAATACGCTCCATCTTAGGGAATTAATACGAGCCATAGGCCACGTACTCTGAGAGTTTTGCCCAAAGAAGATGATGCTTGCCCTCAACCTGCAACCGGCTTTGAATTTAACCGATGAAGTTTTCGAACAGCTTTGCCGGCAAAATCCTGAGCTGCGCCTAGAGCGCACTGCCCAAGGAGAACTGATCGCCACGGCCCCTGCAGGCAGCGAAAGCAGCCGTCAAAACTTGAGCCTCAGCGCCCAGCTCTGGCAGTGGAACCGGCAAACCCAGCTTGGTGTAGCCTTTGACTCCTCTGCAGGTTTTGCCCTGCCGAATGGGGCCATCCGCTCTCCCGATGCCGCTTGGATTGCCAAAGAGCGCTGGCAGCAGCTTACCCCAGAGCAGCGCCGTCGCTTTGCTCCTCTTTGCCCTGACTTTGTGCTGGAACTAAAGTCTCCTACTGACGAGCTGGCTATCCTTCAGGCCAAGCTGCAGGAGTACCTGGACAACGGATCCCAACTGGGCTGGTTAATTGACCCACAAAAGGGCCAAGTTTACGTCTATCGCCCAGGTCAGCCGGTACAGGTTTTGGAGCGACCTGCTAGTTTGTCTGGGGATCCGGTTCTCCCTGGCTTTGTTGTGGATCTCACTTTAATCTGGGAGTAGCGCCCCCGGGCCCTGAGTTGCTCTGCAGGCAAAGCTTATGATTGCCCTCAACCTGCAACCGGCTTTGAATTTAACCGATGAAGTTTTCGAACAGCTTTGCCGGCAAAATCCTGAGCTGCGCCTGGAACGCACTGCCCAAGGAGAACTGATTGCCATGGCCCCTGCAGGCAGCGAAACTGGATTCCGCAATGCCGACCTGCTGGGCCAACTGTGGCAGTGGAATCGAGGCAAGAACTTAGGTTTTGTCTTTGACTCTTCCGCGGGCTTTGCCCTGCCCAATGGGGCCATCCGCTCTCCCGATGCCGCTTGGATTGCCAAAGAGCGCTGGCAGCAGCTTACCCCGGAGCAGCGTCGTCGCTTTGCTCCTCTTTGCCCCGACTTTGTGCTGGAACTGAAGTCCCCCACTGACGAGCTGGCTATCCTTCAGGCCAAGCTGCAGGAGTACCTAGACAACGGATCCCAACTGGGCTGGCTGATCGATCCAGAAAGCCAGCGGGTTTACGTCTACCGCCCAGGTCAGCTGGTGCAAGTTTTGGAGCGGTCTACTAGCTTGTCTGGGGATCCGGTTCTCCCTGGCTTTGTTGTGGATCTCACTTTAATCTGGAAATAATCGACCCACCCCCTAACTTCAATTTCATTCAATCACTTATGGCTATCAGCAACCACGAACGAGTTGGACGCGCCCTCAACCTTCTGCGGCAGGGGCTTTATCCTTTTGTCGTGCGGGAGATGCAAGCCTTCCATGGAGAGAAGTGGCTGACAGTTGTCGCCGACAACCTGCCCGAGCGCTCTCCCAAATTCAAAAGTCCTGAGCAGATCCTGGAGGAAGATGTTTTGGCGCTGCTGACTCTCATGTGGGAGCAGTGGAACACCGTCTTCAGGCAAACTCTGGGACAAGCGGAGCGCACCCTAGTCAGCGAGCTGCGCAATACCCGCAACACCTGGGCCCACACCTGCACTTTTGGTTTTGACGATGCCTATCGCGCCCTCGATAGCGTTGCCCGACTGCTGAGCGCCATTGCTGCCCCCCAAGCTGCCGAAGTTGAAAAACAAAAACAAGAGCTACTGCGACTGCGCTTCGAAGAACAGGCCAAGCGGGAAAGCCGTCGCGCTATGGGATCCCCTACAGAAGGTCAGCCCCAGGCTGGCCTCAAGCCCTGGCGCGAGGTTGCCACTCCCCACCCCGATGTGGCTTCAGGTCGCTTCCAACAAGCCGAATTTGCCGCCGATCTTTGGGAAGTCTACCTGGGCGAAGGTTCGGATGAGTACCGGGATCCCGTCGAGTTCTACCGCCGCACCTACCTTACCGAGGGATTGCAACAACTGCTCACCAATGCCCTGAAGCGCCTCAGCGGCCAAGGGGGGGATCCCGTGATAGAGTTGCAGACCAACTTTGGCGGCGGCAAAACCCACGCCATGCTTGCCCTCTACCACCTCTTTGGAAGAGGGGCTAGGGGTGAGGGCCCCCTACCCGGCACAGAGTCTCTTCTCCAAGCCGTCGGCCTGCAGAGACCACCTCAAAACGTCAGGATAGCCGTCCTGGTGGGGAACAAGCTCCAGCCCAGCGGCATTCCCTCCTACAAGCCTGAGCACGCCCAGCAAAACCGCCCCCTGATCCGCACCCTTTGGGGGGAGTTGGCCTGGCAACTGGGAGGTGCCGAAGGCTATGCGCGGGTGCAGCAGGCCGACGCAACTTCCACCAACCCCGGCGATGCGCTTAAAGTCTTGTTCAACCGCTATGCCCCTTGCCTGATCCTAATCGATGAGTGGGTGGCCTATGCTCGCCAACTCCACGACAGCCCTGACCTAGCCGGCGGCAGTTTCGACACCCAGTTTACCTTTGCCCAAACCCTGAGCGAATCGGCCAAGAACGCAAAAGATACACTGCTGGTGGTGAGCCTTCCTTCTTCGGATATCGAAATTGGCGGGGAGCGGGGCAAAGAAGCTCTGGTTCGCCTGAGAAATGCCATTGGCCGGGTGGAATCCCCTTGGCGGCCCGCGAGCGCTGAAGAAAGCTTTGAAATTGTCCGCCGCCGCCTGTTTCAGCCCCTCACCAATCCCGAGCTATTTGTGCAGCGGGATGCCGTGGTGAAAGCGTTCATGGATCTCTATCGCAGCCAAAGCCAGGAATTTCCCAGCGAGTGCAAAGAAAGTGACTACGAACGCCGCCTCAAGGCTGCTTATCCCATTCACCCAGAGCTGTTTGACCGCCTTTACTCCGACTGGTCTACTCTCGACAAGTTTCAACGCACCCGCGGTGTGCTACGGCTGATGGCCAGGGTCATCCACACCCTCTGGGAGCGAAATGACCGCAGCCTGATGATCCTGCCCGCCCACATCCCCATGGACGATCAACAGGTACAAGCAGAGCTGACCCGCTACCTAGACGACAACTGGCTGCCGGTAATCGACAAAGACGTGGATGGCCCCACTTCCCTGCCCCTGACTCTCGACCGAGATCACCCCAACCTGGGCCGGTATTCCGCCTGTCGCCGGGTTGCCCGCACCATCTACATGGGATCCGCCCCCACCCTGCGGGCCGCCAACCGCGGCATTGAGGAGCGCCGCATCAAGCTGGGCTGCGTGCAACCGGGAGAACACCCCATCACCTTCGGCGATGCCCTGCGGCGGCTATCCGACCAGGCAACTTACCTATACGGAGATGGCAGTCGCTACTGGATTTCCACCCAGCCCAACGTCAACCGCACTGCTCAGGAGCGAGCCGAGCAACTGTTGAGGGACGAGCCCCACACCCTCTGCCAAGAGATCATCCGGCGCCTCAAAGCCGACAGAAATCGCGGTGAGTTCAGCGCCGTTCACGTTGCCCCCGACTCCACTGCCGATATTCCCGACGATCCCACTTTAGGCGTGCGGCTGGTGATCCTGCATCCTCAGTATTCCCATAGCCGGGGTAGCCAGGATAGCCCTGGGCGAGTCTGGGCTGAGCAGGCCCTCCAGCGTCGCGGCAGCGGCCCCCGCTACTACAGGAACATGCTGCTGTTTTTGGCGCCCGACAAAACCCGCCTGGAAAGCCTAGAACGCAATACCGCCCAATACCTAGCTTGGAAAGGGATCCTGGAAGACAAAGATCTCCTCAACCTAGATGCCTTCCAAACCGCCCAAGCCAATACCAAGCTGCACCAATCCGAGGCTGCTGTTGAGGCTGCTCTGCGGGAAACCTATCAATGGCTGCTGATCCCAGCCCAGCCTGATCCCCAAGGCAGTCTAGAGTGGAAAGAATGCCGACTGCAGGGGCAAGATTCCCCCATTTTGCAAGCCAGCCGCAAAGCTGTCCACGAGGGGGATCTGGTTACCGCTTACTCTGCCATCACCCTCCGCCTGGATACGCTGGATAGATTCCTCTGGCGCGAGGCTGATCACATCGATCTCAAACGACTGTGGGAATGCCTGGCCCAGTACCTCTACCTACCCCGCTTGAAAGACCCATCCGTTCTTCTAAGAGCTGTAGAAGACGGGGTAGCCTCAACTGCTTGGGAGGATAGCTTTGCCTACGCAGAGGCCTTCGATGAGTCCAAAGGCAAATACCTCGGCTTGCAAGTGGCAGCCATAGTCAAGCCCAGCATCGGTTCCAACAGCCTGCTGGTCAAGCCAGAGGTTGCCCGCCGTCAATTGGAAGCCCTTCAAGTTCCTTCCCCAAAGGCGCCCTGCATCTTCCCAGACAGCACTCCGCCTCTTCCTGGCCCCGGCGAGGAGGATTCCCCAGTTACGAATCAAGGAAATCAAGTTTCCCAGCCGGCGTTGCCGAGGCGATTTTACGGCAGGGTGGAAATGGATCCCCTGCGGGTCAACAGAGATGTTGCAACCCTTGCCGACGAGGTCATCCGGCACCTGACCAATCTGCCAGGAGCCACTGTCAAAATTACCCTGGAAATCGACGCGGAAATACCGGAAGGCTTACCGGAGAGCGTGAGGCGCACGGTAGCGGAAAACTGCCGAACCTTAAAGTTCTGCACCCTGGAGTTCGAGGACAATCCGCATAGTCATTTTTAAGCGGGAATGAAACTTTTTCCTTAGCATTGTGCACTAGCTGATACATTTACGCTGAACACTGCTGTTCGCTTGCGTGGCGTAGCCACACATCACTGTTCAACTATGCAGCGATAGCATTCTGTTTGTTTCCAACCAGAATGGCGGTATCCCGCAAAGCTTTGAGTAGAATACCCAAAGCGCAGTTTCCGTGTCGTCTTACTACCAATTTTCTGCTTTGCTTTGGCCACCATGTTGGCAGACTCGAAAGTAAACAGAAAGATCAACTGGTAGTAATCCGTACTGAACATATTATACATTATTTTCAGTATAGTTGAGCTTATTATTGACTAGAGTCATGCTCTCTCCCTTTGCCTGGAGGTGGTGGTTGTGGCAGCGGCGCGGAACGCTGGGGCGGCACCGTGGAGCATGCCTCTAACCCCCAAAACCCTGAACTTTGCTGAATTTACTGAGCTTTAGGCGGTTTGGCAAAAGTCATTGAGAGGGATATAGTAGACCAAGTTTCCCTCTGATCCTTGAGTCCACCGCAACGGTTGCCGGGAAGTGAAGGGGGAAAGCGCTCGGGGGGTATTCCTCAGGGCTTTGCGGGATACCGCCTTCCTGCTCAGAGATAGGCAGGATGCGATCGCTTCTTTCCTGAACCATGTTCAGGAGAGTTCAGCGTGAATGTATCAGCAATTGGGAAGTGTCTTAATCTAACTTGAAACGACTGTGACCCCGCTCTACTTCTCGGAGCTGAGCGCTGTCCCCACCTTCTCCATCAAGTCGTCCAGTTCGCTGTAGTCCGGCAGAGTCGTGTCGATGGCCTGCCCCTGACGCAACACCACTCGGTCATGCTGGGGACGGGAAAGCAGCTCATCAAAGCCACGTCCTTTGAACAGCACCAGATCTGCCGGCAGCCCCACCCCAATTTGCCCTCGCTCGGTCAAGCCCATGATGCGGGCAGGGGTGGTGGTAATCGCCTGTGGCCAATCCCCATAGGGGGTATCCAGGTGCAAAATGCGGGTGGCCTCCCGGAACACCTCCAGGCCGTCGTGATCCCCAAAGCCATAAAAGGGATCCCGACAGTTATCGCTGGCTATCATCACCGGCACGCCCAAGGCTTTCAGCTCGTGCAGCAGCGTCACCCCTCGCCAGCGGGGGGTATGGCCGGGGTTACGGGCTTGCAAATAGAGATTACACATGGGCAGGCTGACCACGGCGATCCCCGCCTCTCTGACCATGGCCATGGTCTTGTGGGCCACTTGCGGGGGTTGCACAGCTAGGCTACAGCAATGGCCACACACCACCTGATGCGGAAAGTCGTTGCGCAAGGCCGCCGCTGCTACGTGTCTCAATGTGAGGGATCCCGGATCATCCGTCTCATCCGTATGAAAGTCCAGAGCCAAGCCCCGCTCCTTGGCCAGGGCAAACACCCGATCCAATTGCCGATCCAGTTCCGGCCCCATCGCCGCCACCCCACCCAGGATCCCGCCCACTTCCGCCACCTTGTCCGCCAGCTTTTCTGCTGCAGGGGTGAGAAAGGTATCCAAGCTCAGAAGCGTGACCGCCTGGAGTTCCAGCTTGCCCGCCCACTCTCGGCGCAGCTGGACAAACACCTCCCAGTTGGCCCCCATAACTTGAGGGTTCTCACAGGCCAGATGGGTGCGCACCGCCTGGGATCCATGGGCATAGCTGCAGCGCAAACCAAAGCTGAAGCGACGGTAGAGATCCTCCCGAAACTGCTCCGGATCCCCGTCATAGGCTTGCTTCATCTTCACCCAATCTTCCTGGCCGGCCTGCCTCGCCCCGGCAAAGGTACCATCGGGATTGGGGGTGCGCGGCCACACATGTCCCTTGTCCAGGTGGGTATGGATGTCCACAAAACAGGGCCACACCTGGCCCCGCCTCAAATCCACGCTGGGGATCCCCTGGGGCGGGATCCCTGTTGCCGCCTGGATTTGGCGGATCTGCCCCCCTTCGATTTCCAGATCCAGCAACACCAGGTTATCGCGGTTGGGGACAGCCCCCCGCACCGCCTCCTTCAGTACCGACAGGGGAACCTGAGCATTCAGCAGCCAGTAGTGGGCAACGCCGGGGATCTGCATGGCGGGCAACGAAAAAAGCAGCTCTCCATCGTAAAGGGATCCCGGCCTATCCAGATGAATCCAGTGCTACAGCAGCTAGGCAAACTGGCCCACCACCTGCATGGCAAAGCTGAGCAAAATGAAGGCCAACCAGGGGGAAAAGTCCAAGCCACCAATGGGGGGAATGATGCCGCGGAACAGGTTGAGATAGGGATCGGTGAGTTGGCTGAGCACCGACAGGATGGGGTTAGACCAGTTCAGTTGCGGGAACCAGCTCAGCAAGATCCGCACGATCAGCAGAGCATTGTAAATGACGATGAACTGGTAAAGGGAGCGGAACAGCAAAGACGCGGCAGTGCCGTAGACCAACCCCAGGGAGAGGCCGTCCACCCAAGCGAGAGGAGACAACAAGTGGCTAAGCATCATAGCGGTTCAGAGAAGGGAATGAACAAAACACAGATCAGTCAGACAGACCAAACGCCGTCAGCAGAGGCAAACCTCACATCCGATGGCAACCCATCCAAAGATGCAAGGCAGAAAGCCATTGCCGCCTCTAGTTTGACATGGGCGGGAGACCCCTGAGGTTCCTTCTTCCCGCTCAAGCTCAAGAGTTTTCCTCAGCAGCAGGGGCAGGCACTTCCTTGACAAGCAACTGAGCCCGGGTGGCCTGAATCGCCTCGTTTAACTCGGCAATCTTGGCCTCTAGAGTGCGGCGGGCTTGAGCAATGCGTTCTGCCTCATTTTCCCACTTCCTCCAGTCGCTGGACATGGCCGACTCACCCGAAGCACTGAGGCGCGGTCGTTCAGGGGCTACCGAGGTGCCGTTGAGACGATCCGGATCCCGGCGTTGGTCTTCGGCGGATCCCTTTCTGAGTCGAGGGGCAAGCACAAACCCAATGACCCCGCCGATGATCCCTCCCAACAGGGCGCCGGTCACTACACCCGCAATGAAGTCACCTTTCTGATCTGCCACGCTTTTGTCCAGCTCAATAACAATAAACTTGAGTCATCTTCTTCCGTTCTACCTTTCCTGTCCCACTCCTGCCAGCAAATCCGACCAAGGTTGAGGTAGCCGCCAGCGGCTGAGATGTTCCAGATGGGCTTGCACCTGCTCCCTCAACTCGGCAAGCGTGTGTTGCAGATCGCCGGTCGAGGGTAGGGATCTCAGCGTTGCCTGCCAGAGGTAAGCTGGGGAAAGTTCAGGGCTGAGCAACTGCCACAAACGCTGCAGCTCCTCAAAGTGAAGGCGATCATCTTCTGTGAGGGAAAGCACCAACTGGCGACGCAGATCGCGGGCCTCTTCCGACATCAGGTAGCGCAAACCCGTTTGGGCGGTGGGTAACCAATCCAATCCCCCATCGCTGCGGGCAATTTGAATCAGGTTCTCCAGGCGGTTCCAGCGGAACTTACCATCCTTGATCAACACTTGCAGCAGCCGTTGGCGAATACGCGGCGATTCGTCCGTCAGCAGGCGCTTGGCCACATAGGGATAGGCCACACCGACGATGCGGAACTGGGGATAGAGGCTGAGGGCTACTCCCTCTTGGGTGACCAAAGAGCGGATCACCAGAGCAAAGTGGGAGGGCACCTGAAAGGGGTAGCGGTACATCAAGTCGGAGAACTGATCTGTGGCCGTTTTGAAGTTAAAGTTGACCACCTCTTGGGTCAGCACGTCTGCCAGCACCTTTTCCAAGGCGGGGATCAGCTCTTGGCGGCCGACATCCGACTGCAAAAAGCCCAGATGAATAAAGTCATCGATCAGGGCGTTGTAGTCGCGATCCACCAGGTGAACCAGAGCATCCACCAAGTACTCCTTCATTTCCTCGGTGAGCTGATCCATCATGCCGAAATCGATGTAGGCCATACGGCCATCGGTGAGGGCAAACAAGTTACCTGGGTGGGGATCCGCGTGGAAAAAGCCGTATTCCAGCAATTGCTTGAGGGCAGCAACCACCCCGATACGCACTAATTGTTTCACCTCCAGGTTGGCTGCTCGAATGCGCTCCACATCCGTCAGCTTGATGCCGTCGATCCACTCCAGGGTCAGAACCCGGCGGGTGCTGTAAGCCCAGAAGATGCGCGGCACGTACACATCCGGATCGTCGCGGAAGTATTCGGCGAAGCGCTCGCAGTTTCGCCCTTCGTGCAGGTAGTCGATCTCTTCAAAAAGCTTGCGGCCAAACTCATCCACCACCGCCGTCAAAGTACTGCCCAGGTTTAAGGGCAGCCAGGGGCCCAGCCATGTCGAGGCCCAGCGAATCAGGTACAGATCCAGGCTCAACTGCTCTCGCAGATGGGGTCGCTGCACCTTCACCGCCACCCATTCGCCGCTGTGCAACTGCGCTTTGTAAACCTGGCCCAAACTGGCAGCAGCCACCGGCTCTGGAGAGATCTGGGCAAAGATCTCGGCAATCGGACGGCCCAACTCGGATTCGATGCGGGCAAATGCTTGCTCGGAAGGAAATGGCGGCAGTTGATCTTGCAGTTGGGTGAGTTCTTCTAGGTAGTCTTTGCGCACCAGATCGGGGCGGGTGGAGAGGGCCTGACCCACCTTGATGAACGTTGGCCCCAGGTCGGTGAGCAGCTTTCGCAACTGCACCGAGCGCCGTCCCACATTGCGATCAGTGTGTCCCCACAGTTGATCCCAGCGCAAACAGAGGACAAACCACAAGAAAGGCCAGAGAATGGCCAGCGCCCGACCGATCACTTGGGGCAGGCGCCAGCGGTAATAGCGGCAGATCAATTGCGGATCGTAAACTTCCAAAGCGGCAATGGGCGAAGTTCTACTAAACACACTCCAGCGATCTCACAGTCTTTTGTTTTGAAGCTCTTGGTATCCATCTTAACAGAAAAAGCCTCGCCGTTTCTGCGCAAGGGCCTGTCAGCCCCATCCGGCCCCATTCTCGGCCAGGGCCGGCCTGTTTCCCCCTCAAATGATGGTGTTGTCCGGGATCACCGAGTCTTTGATGATGGTGACGATGCCGTTGCTGATCCAGATCCCTTCCTCTTCCCGCTGCGCTTCGGTGACGTGATCCTTGTTGAGGATGCGGACATTGCGCCCAATGCGGGCATTCTTATCCACGATGGCGTTGACAATGTGAGAGTTGGCCCCGATGCCCACCGGTGGGATCCCTTCCTCCAGCCTGGCCTGCCGCTCTTCTACCGACTCGTAGTAATCGGCTCCCATCACCAGGGTGTTTTCGATGATGGTGTTGGCCTCCAAGCGGCTGCGAATGCCGATGATGGAGTTGCGAATTTGGGCGTTTTTGATGATGCAACCATCGGCGATCATGGAGTTGACAATCTGGGAGTCGAGGATTTTGTTGGGGGGCAAAAAGCGCGGGCGGGTGTAGATGGGCATTTCGCTGTCGAAGAAGCTGAAGGGCGGGTTGGGCTGCTGCACCAGTGCCAGGTTGGCCCGGTAAAAAGCCTCGATGGTGCCGATGTCTTCCCAGTAACCCTTGAAGAGGTAGGCTTGCAGATGGTACTTGCCGATGGCTGCCGGCAGCACCTCTTTGCCAAAGTCGGTGTGCTCCTTGACTTTGAGCATCTCGATCAGAGCTTCTCGCTTGAATACATAGATGCCCATGGAGGCGATGTAGGGCTTGGCTTTGGCTTCTTCCGGGCTGAGGCCGAGGGCTTGGGTGTCCACCTGACAGGCTTTCAGCAGATCTCCTGTTGGCTTTTCCTTGAAATCGACGATGCGACCGTTCTCGCCAAGCTTGAGCAAGCCAAAACCCGAGGCCACTTTTTCTTCACAGGGGAGCACCGCCAGCGTCACATCGGCCCCCACCTGCCGGTGATGGTGGATGAAGGGGCGGTAGTCCATGCGGTAGAGGTGATCCCCAGATAGGATGAGAAAGTCCCGCGGCTTCCAGGAGTCCATCAGCCAGAGGTATTGGCGAACGGCATCGGCGGTGCCTTGGAACCAATCGGGATTGTCAGGGGTTTGTTGGGCCGCCAAAACGTCCACAAAGCCGCCTGTAAAGGGAGACAAGCGGTAGGTGTTGACGATGTGGCGGTTCAGAGAGGCCGAGTTGAACTGGGTGAGGACGTAGATTTTTTCGATGTCGGAGTTGATGCAGTTGCTGACCGGGATGTCGATGAGGCGGTATTTGCCGGCCAGGGGCACAGCAGGTTTAGCGCGGCGCTTGGTCAGGGGATAAAGTCGGGTGCCACGCCCACCTCCCAAGATGATCGCCAGTACATCGCGCATGGTTGTCCTCCACCAGGCTACACCCAATAGCATAGACTGCTGCGGGGCCACCTCAACGACTGTCCTGTCCAATCTGGCCAAGCTGCTCGGGAAGGGGAACAAGTTGGCAAGACAGAATGCAGGGAGAGCTGATGGCGCGTATCCTGGCCTTTACCAACAACAAAGGGGGCACCGGCAAGTCCACCCTCTGCGTCCACGCGGCTCAGTTGACGGCCCAACGGGGATACCGAGTTTTGCTCATCGATCTCACGTCCCAGGCCACCGCCAGCAACCTTTACCTGGAAGGGGCCGGATCCTTGCCGGCACCGGAAACGGTTTGGGCCAGCTTACACCCGCAACACCAACGTCCTCTGGAAGAGGTGATCTACTGCACCGACAAGGGAGTGGATGTGGCGCCCTCCCACAGCACCATGGCGGAAGTGGCGGCCCAACTGGCTGCTGCTGGAGAGATGGGGCAGAATCTATTGCAGCGCCAACTGGATCCCTTGCTGCCGGACTACGACTTCATCTTTCTCGATACGCCGGGAGAACTGAATGCCCTCACCGCCAATGCCCTGCGGGTGGCCCAGCGGGTGTTGATCCCGACACGGCTCAACCGCGCCGATTTCTCCTGCACGGAAGTAACCTTGCGCTACATTGAGGCCCTGAAAGGCCAGCTAAGCCAAGCCCGCGCCATTTTGACAATGCTGGATGACCGCTATCTGCCGGGGGGCATTTGGTCGGGATCCCATACCGGGCAATTGTATGTGCAAGCGCAACAGATTTTTGCGGATGTGCTTTCACCCGTTACTATTCCAGATAGCAGCGATTTGCGCATTGCTTTTGACTACGGCTTGACGGTGATGGACTATCGGCCTGGATCGGCGGTGTGTCAGCGGCTGCTGCAGTTTGTTGAACGCGAGGTGCTCTTGTGACCGGATCTGACCGTAGCCTCTTTCCTTCGTCGGGGGAAACTTCCCGCCGCTCCGGCGGAATTCGGCGCAAGGCCGGTGCTAAAACCAGTTCAGAGCCCACCTCCGCAGAGTCTACTCCCACAGGCGAGGAGCCGACAACGATGTTTTCTCAGTCTCCCCCAGAACCAACCCCAGAATTGCCGGAAATTGCAGCCCTCAAAAGCCAACTGGCCGAAGCTCAACAACTCTTGCAAGACTACCAAAACAAAGTCTCTACCCTGCAAGCTCAATTGCAGCAGGTTACTGCCCATCGGGACGAATTGCAAAAGGCGCTGGCGCAGTTGCAAGCGGTCGCAGACGAGCGGGCTAAAACCATCCAGGAGTTACAGAACCCCAGAGGACAAGCCCCCATTCAGCCCAAACCCCAATCCTCGCCTCTGCACGCGCAAAAGAAGATTATGAATCGGCCCATCTTCGACAATGTATCAGCCACCGATGAAAGCATGCCCCCCTATTTGTTGGATTGACTGGGATGGAAGGGATCCCTGAGGGTGTGAGCCTGGATGGGGTCTCCATCTGTTCTGCTCCCTCCTGTTTTCAGCCCGACCTGTGCTTTTTTCCCTGCTTCCTGGAGATCCGGGATTCGATAGCTGGATATTGGATTGGATAACCTTTGTTCTCAGTGCCCTTCTCATGAGCCAATCTCCATCGACTCTCCCTGCTGGTGATGCCATTCCGCCCCACGGGGGCACCCTGATCAACCGCATTGCCCCGCCTGAGCAGGCGCAGGAGCTGCGTTCCAAAGCCGAACATTGCCCCATCCTCTATCTCGACGAGCGGGCCCAATCGGATCTGGAGATGATCGCCATTGGGGGCTTCAGCCCGCTAACGGGGTTTATGGGGCGGGAAGATTACCAGGCCGTTCTGGAAACAATGCACCTGGCCAATGGCTTGGCTTGGTCGCTGCCGGTCACCCTGCCGGTCTCCTCGGAAGTAGCAGCGGGTCTGAAAGAGGGGCAAATGATTGCCTTGGCCAGTGCCGAGGGCAAGATCCTGGGCTTACTGGAGCTGACGGAGAAATTTACCTACGACAAAACCCGCGAAGCCCGGCAAGTTTATCGCACCACCGATGAGCAACATCCAGGGGTAAAGGTGCTCTACGAGCAGGGATCCGTCTATTTGGCCGGCCCCGTCACCCTCCTGCAGCGGGATCCCCACCCTCTTTTTCCGGCCTACCAGATTGACCCGGCCCAATCGCGGCAACTGTTTCGGGAAAGAGGCTGGAGAACCATTGTAGGCTTCCAAACCCGCAACCCCATCCACCGCGCCCATGAATACATCCAAAAATGTGCCTTGGAGATTGTGGACGGGCTATTTTTGCACCCGCTGGTGGGGGCTACCAAAAGCGACGACATTCCCGCCGATGTGCGTATGCGCTGCTACGAGGTGTTGATCGAAAAGTACTACCCCAAGGAGCGGGTGATCTTGGCCATCAACCCTGCGTCGATGCGCTACGCCGGCCCCCGCGAGGCTATTTTCCATGCTCTCATTCGCAAAAACTATGGCTGTACCCATTTCATTGTGGGGCGGGATCACGCCGGGGTGGGGAACTACTACGGCACCTACGATGCCCAACACATTTTTGATGAGTTCCAGCCGGGAGAGCTGGGCATCATTCCCTTGAAGTTTGAACATGCTTTCTATTGCACCGTCACCGGCACCATGGCCACGGCCAAGACCAGCCCCAGCCAGCCTCACCAGCGCATTCACCTCTCAGGTACCAAGGTGCGGGAAATGCTGCGCCGCGGTGAAGTGCCCCCGCCGGAGTTTTCTCGACCAGAAGTGGCCCGGCTGCTGGCCGAAGCCATGCGAGAGCGGGGTTAACCCTGGGAATCTCCCTAAGTGGCAGTCAAAAAGGGCCTGGGACAGACCAGACCCTCTGTATTGAAAGTTGTATTGAAAGTTGAACTTGAACCAGATTCCAGTCGAGTATCAGGCCGGCTCCGCTAGATTGATTGTCGGGTTGCGGTCGAAGAAGCCCCAAGGTACCAGCCTAAAGCCCGTTCTGTGCACAGGCATGACGGGCCAATCCTCATCCTATGAAAAAACCCCTGCCCAACGGCATGGGGAGAATGTATGATGGGGAGCCCGCGTTTCTACAGAACTCCCTCGAAGTCAAGCAGCCCTGAATAGGCAGCAACAGTTCTCATCCCGCCTCAAACCAGAGTTGTTCGGGATCCACATAATAGCAGCGGGCATTGTCCGCACAGATCAGCGCCCAGCCGTTTTGGTCGGCCTCGACCAAAGTATACTCACACTGGGGAATGAAATAGCCTTGGTGGTTTCGGGTATCGCTCTTAACCCAAACGGTCTGACGGTTCATCTTAAAGTTCCTCCCATCTGCAGTCAAAGGGGTCAAAAAAGTGAGGTTGGAAAACGGGACTCGATTCAGTGGCTATGGAAGCGGCGGCAGTGCAACACCACTGCAATATAATGAAGTGCAGCCACCGCCGAGCTAAGCATCTCGCGCCAGCCCGGAGTTCAATCTCATCAATCAACTGAGGCCGGGGAAGAGAAGCGACGAGAGCTAACCCCTATCGATAAATGGATCCCATATTGCTATTGGGTACAAGAAGTTTAGCACCAACTCCATGAGAACATCGCTAAGAGTTGTAGATTAAAATAAAAAGCTCTAGATTTTCCTAAAGTCTTGTTGCAAAACAAGGAATAGGGTCACTTAATCTTCTTCAAAGAGCCAGTTGTAAATCTTGCTCAAGTGGGGCCAAGCAGGACGGCGGTTCCCTCCCTCTTGCAGGTTGGATTTGACACCCTCAATCTGCTCGGGATCCCGTGCCAAGATTTGCTTAATGGCCTCCACCTGCTGGCGTACCCCGGTTTTTTTCAGCTCCAGCATGGCTAGGGTCAGATTCACACGGGGCTGGGCATCCACCGGATCCAACTTCACAGCAGTCTGGGTGGCCTTCAGAGCTTTTTCCGCCTGCCCCTCCAGAAGGTAGAGCCAGGACAAGCACGTCCAAGCCGCCGCCGCCTTTGGGGATCCCTTACAGATCGACTCAAAAGAGGGAATTAACGTCTTGGCCGCTTCCCCGGATTCATAGCGCCGAATCCCTTCCTGAAATAATTCTTCAATTTTTTGGCTCATCTCCCTCAATCCAGCACATTAGCTTATTGACAAAATCGACGATTTATGCATGTAAAGTCGCTCTCGCCTGCTCGCTCATCTGTTGTAGCGCACTGCCGCTGGGGAGAGGGATCCCTTCTCCTTCGGCCAGCCAGAGCCAATACTCGATATTGCCGGCAGGGCCAGTGATGGGCGACCACGTGTAGCCTTGCACCTGCCAGCCCTGGGCCACGGCCGAGCGCATCACCGTCTCCAGCACGCGGGCATGGACAACCGGATCCCGTACCACCCCCTTTTTACCCACCTGGTCTCGGCCCGCCTCAAACTGGGGCTTCACCAGCAACAAAGCTTCCCGCGGCGGGCGCAACAGGTTCCAGAGAGGATCCAACACCTTGGTTAGGGAAATAAAAGAGAGATCCACCACTGCCAGATCTGGCCAGCTTGGAGTAGGCACCTCCGTTCCGTAGAGATCGACAGGCTGCAGGTAGCGCAGATTGGTTCGTTCCTTGAGGATGACCCGTGGGTCGGTTCGCAAAGACCAGGCCAGTTGCCCATAGCCCACATCCACTCCGTAGACCCGCTGGGCTCCCCGTTTCAACAAGCAGTCTGTAAAACCTCCTGTGGAAATGCCCGCATCCAAACAAATACGACCCTGCACCTGAACAGGAAAAGTTTGCAGCGCCCCCTGTAGCTTTTCTCCCCCCCGTGAGACAAAAGCAGGCCCAGACTGGACTTGCACCGCTGGATCCCCGCTCACCCAGGTTCCAGGCTTTTCCGCCCGCACCCCATTTAGAAAGACTTCTCCTGCCAAAATGGAGCGTTGCGCTTGCTGGCGTGAGGAAAAATATCCGCGCTCCACCAACCAGCTATCCAGACGCACCCGCTTGGCCATCTCGCCGGTGCCTCACCTTGCATAGATCTTCCCGCCCATTAGAATAGGCGAGCGGGATCCCAACTGACCAGAATTGAGGGATCGCCAACAGCAGATTAGCCGAACCGTCCGCTCACGTACTCTTCCGTTTCCCGGTGGGCGGGAGCGTTGAAGATTTTCTCGGTACGGTTAAACTCCACCATCCGTCCGTAGCGAACCCCCTCTTCGTCGACTTCAGTGTTGAAGAAGGCGGTCAGTGTTGAAGAAGGCGGTCAGTGTTGAAGAAGGCGGTAAAGTCGGAGACCCGCGCTGCCTGCTGCATGTTGTGGGTAACGATAATGATCGTGTAGCGACGGCCCAGTTCCTTGAGCAACTCCTCAATGCGCAACGTGGAGATTGGATCCAACGAGGCACAGGGCTCGTCCATCAGGATAACCTCCGGCTGGATGGCCAAGGTGCGGGCAATGCAAAGACGCTGCTGCTGTCCCCCCGAAAGGGAGAGCCCACTCATCTTCAGCTTGTCTTTCACCTCATCCCAGAGGACGGCGTAAACTACCCGGCTCCGACCGCTAAGCGGTACGGAGCGGGCTTTCAGTAGCCCTGGGCCTGTTCTGCTCTACCAGAGAACAAAACAAGCCCGGACCTCTAGGCTGGTTTACGACAGCCCCCAAAAGCGCAATCACATTCGCACCATTCAAA
>NZ_JBSSBV010000050.1:0-20097 GCF_054059115.1 Thermostichus sp. MS-CIW-26 | reverse complement strand
AGACTTTTGACCAGCAAACCTATATGGAGGAGGGCTTTCCTCCCGACACCAAGCCTGCGGCTATGGTGCGGGCCTCCAGCCCGAAAATTTGGTGAAAGATTTGGTTTTCATCTCTCACCCAGCCCCAGTGTAGTCTGTCTGCAGCCGTCCTTCATGGCTTCCTAACTTCCCTGGGGTTGGTCGCGGAACGCTTGGAGAGTGTCTCAATCTAGTTTGGAATGACTGTAATTTCAGGAAGGCTTCACCACTGGGATCCCGCGCAGCTTGTGAGTATGGGTCACCAAGCTCTGGACAAAGTGTTGAAAGCGCTGTTTTAGCTTCTCGTCTTTGAGATTGCCTTGCTCGTCAAAAGCGCTCCAAGCCCGACCGATGGCGATCTGCTCGGGGATTACCCAGCCATGCACCCAACGCACAATCAAGCGCATCTGGTTCAGGGTATTGCTGTTGCTCTCGCCGCCCAAAACGCTGATCAACCCGAAGACCTTGCCCTCCAGTTGCTCAAAGCTCAACAGATCCAGGGCATTTTTCAGGCTGCCGCTGATGCCGCCGTGGTACTCCGGGCTGGCTAGGATGATCCCATCCGCCCGCTTCATGGTTGCTCGTAGGACTGCCACATCGGGATAATCCGCATAGGACTCCGAGCCATCCACAAAGGGCAACTTCATCTGCCGCAGATCGAGGATGTGCAACGGGATCCCCAACTTCTCAAACTCGCGCCGCGCCACCTCCAGCGCCTGGTACGTCAGGGAATTGGGCCGCAAGCTGCCCCCGATTGCCACGAAACGAGCCGCAGAGGTTTCAGCCATGGTGGTTTGAGGATTGCCAGTGAGGGCTTGTAGAGGAGACATGGGCCGGACTCCCGAGCAGACATCAGTTACGTTGCAAACAATCATAACTCATACCAACTTCGAGTTGTAAAGATTTCCTTAACTTTTCTGCTCCGCAACGCTAACACGTTTGCCGAAGGGTCGCGTAGCGATAGCAGCCGGATTCCTATCCAGAACTGGGGATCTGGATACCCTTTAGCAAAGGGATCCGGGGCCAACGGATCACCTGCAGCAGGTTGGAAAAATCATCCCGCCAGACGGGATCCCCGGCTTGGGGCAAAAGGGGCTGCCAGGGATCCAGTTCCTGCAGGACTCCAGAGTTTTGGGCCAAAGGGCTCCGCCCTGCTGAGGCGGTCGTCGAAGCGTCGCGCGGCGATAACAGCACCCAGTGGGAAGGGGCCAGCCCCGCCTGGCGTTGCTCAGGGGAGAGATCCCGGTGGTCTTGGTGCCAAGCGTGAAGCTGCAGGGATCCGGCCAGGCCGGCCAACAGCGGGGCCAAGTCGAGGTGGCGGTTGGTGATGTTGAAGAGCAGCCAGCCCTGGGGCTTGAGCTTGCTGAGGTAGAGGGCCAAAGCCTCTTGCGTGAGCAAATGCACCGGCACTGCGTCAGAGCTGAAGGCGTCCATCACCATCAGGTCATAGCTGCCCTCTGGGATCCCCTTGAGGCTGAGCCGGGCATCACCGAGGATGACCTGCACCCGCGCCCGCGTCTGGGCCCACCGGAGATAGGAAAAATAGCGGCTCGCCCAATCGGCCACGGTGGGATCCAACTCGAAAAACGTCCACTCATCCCCTGGCTCGGCATAGGCGGCCAACGTGCCGATCCCCAGCCCCAACACCGCAATGGCGGGCGTGGGATCCACAGTCTGGGCTCTGAACGCCGCAAACACCTGCCCAACCGGCCCAGACCGAGAAAAATAGGTCAGCGGCTCCAGCGCTTTTTCCGGATCCAAGTTTTGGCTGCCGTGTAGAGTGGTGCCGTGCAGAAGGCCACGAAAGGATCCCTGCTCAGTTTGGTATTCCACGATCCGGTTGAGGCCGAAGGCGCTGCGCTCGCTGTGGATCACCTGCAGTCCCGGCTGCAGCCAGGGTTGCCCCAGCAGCACAACCAACCCCGCCATTGCTCCCACCCAACCGACCTTGGCCTGCCAGCCAGGGGCTCCGCTCTGCTGCTGTGAACGGCTCTCCCCTGACACCAACAGCGCCAGCACCGCCCAGCCCAACGCCAAACCCACCCCAGCGCCCACCTGCAGCAACGCCTGCGGCTGAAAGTGCAACAGCAGCAAAGGCAGGAGCAGCCCCAGCCCCAGCCACAGGCCCACCCGCCCCCCCTGCGCCCCCAGCACGGCCAGCGACATCCCCAGCAACAGGGGATATTCCAGCACCGTCTCGAACACCTGCGGTGCCAAGAGGGCAGAGAACATTCCCCCCAAACTCCCCCCCAAAGCCAGCCACAGGTAAAACTGCGTCAACTGCTTCACCGGCGGGCGACGGCAAGCTAACCGGCTGTGGCAGCCCCAGCTCACCAGCCCAAAGGTGATCAGATGCAGCGGCAGAAGCAAAAAACCGGGCCTCACCCAGCCCAAGACCTGTACCCCCACCGCCCCGCAGGCCAGAAGAGCTGTTGTTCCCAAAACCCCCTTATTGGGGTGGATCCCCCCGAAAGCCAGCATGAATGTCAGCAGATAGATCCCCAGGGGGATGGCCCACAACAGGGGCACCGCCGCCACGTCGGTGGTCAACAGAGTGGTGACCGCCACCAACAGGCCCGCCGGCAAAAAAGCCAGCCCCGCCCAGCGCCAACGCTCTCGCCAGGAAACAGTCAAATCCCCCAGAGCAGCGCCGGATCCCTGGGAATCCGCCCCACGTTCTTGTGGCTCGGCAACGCCGTTGCGACCGAGCAGCAGAC
The DNA here is from genome assembly GCF_054059115.1 of Thermostichus sp. MS-CIW-26. NCBI lineage: Bacteria > Bacillati > Cyanobacteriota > Cyanophyceae > Thermostichales > Thermostichaceae > Thermostichus > Thermostichus sp. MS-CIW-26. Next base: position 17,362 of record NZ_JBSSBV010000050.1, on the reverse strand, counting down.
CCACCCCGCTCAGCAGCACCAGGGCTGCCACCAGCGCGTAGGATCCCGTCCACAGGTGAGTTTGCCAAGCCAAAGACAGGCGGGGCTCCAACAACAGCGGGTACCCCAGCAGCCCGCCCAAGCTGCCGGCATTGCTGGCCACATAGAGAAAATAGGGATCCAAAGCCTCCCGTTGCCCCGCGACCCCTCTTGCCGCCAACCCCCGTTGCAGCAACGGCGTCGTCGCCGACAGGAGAAACAGCGGCACCCCAGCTCCCAAAGTCAAGTTTGCCAACAGAGCGAGAGGGGGCCACCATCCTTCCGGTTGGCCGGGGATCCCCAATTGAAAGGGCAGAAGCCTCAGCCCGACCAGCAGCAAGATCCCGTGGATCAGCACCCCCATCCTGGGATTGAGGCCGCGCCCCAGCCGATCTGCCCACAGGTAGCCCAAAAGCAGGGTGGCCTGAAAAAAGGCCAGGCAGGTATTCCACACCAGGGGGGATCCCCCCCACAGCGGCAACAGCAACTTGCCCAGCAGCAACTGTCCCCAGAAGAGGCAAAAAGCGCTACCAAACAAGCTGAGGCCAACTAGCCAAACCAAAGCCGACCCACCGCAAAACCCTCAACTGCCAGTATTCCCCACTTTCTCCCGGAAGCTTGAGATGGGATGTTGTAGCCGCTTGGTGGTGCCCCTTGGGATCACCCAACTCAGAGGAAGGCCGATCCTTGTTCCTCGATTCAAGTGCGCCAACGGGTGGAAGGGGGCCACCCTCCGCCAGTACTCTCAGTTGCCCCGATCACAAGGACTTTGTCCCGCTGTCGCGAACGGTTAGGATCGCAACGCTGACTCAAACCTACACTGCACCCCCATGTTGCCATGCAGCGCCAACGCGAACACAGAGCATCGCTGGCTCTGGCGTGACCAGCCCATTCGCTACCAACAGTCGGGATCCACAGGCCCAGCCGTGTTGCTCATCCATGGCTTTGGGGCCAGCAGCGACCATTGGCGGAAAAATTTGCCGGAGCTGGGGCAGCACTGTCAGGTGTATGCGGTCGATTTGTTGGGGTTTGGGGGATCCGCCAAGCCCCTGCCGGGATCCCCTTTGCCCTACACCTTCGAGACCTGGGGATCCCTGGTGGCAGACTTTGTCCGAGAGGTGGTGGGCCAGCCAGTCTATCTGGTGGGCAACTCGATTGGCTGCATTGTGGCTTTGCAGGCGGCGGTTCTGGATCCGGCCCAGGTTTTGGGGGTGGCGATGTTGGATCCCTCGCTGCGGCTATTGCACGAGCGGAAACGGGGCCAGGTCTCCTGGCTGCGCCGCCAGTTTACCCCTTTGCTGCAATCCCTGCTGGGGTGGCCCCCCTTTGGTCGTTTCTTCTTTGCTCAGGTGGCCCAGGCTAGGGCCATTCGCAATATCCTCCTCCAAGCCTACGGGCGCAAAGAAGCGGTTACCGAGGAGCTGATCCAGCTTTTGCTCAAACCCGCTTTGGAGCCGGGGGCGGCAGAGGTCTTTTTGGCCTTTGTGCGCTATTCTCAGGGGCCTTTGGCTGAAGATCTCTTGCCTCAGCTCACCTGTCCCGTCTTGATCTTGTGGGGGGAAGCGGATCCCTGGGAACCCATTGCTCTGGGGCAGGCCCTGGCAGAGTTTCCTTGCGTGGTGGGGTTCATCCCATTGCCGGGGGTCGGCCATTGCCCCCAGGATGAAGCCCCCGAGCTGGTCAACCCGCTGCTTTTGGATTGGATCCGGGATCCCACCCGAAAACCTGAGAAAGGACTCCATTCTCTCCCCCCAGAAGAGGGGAGCTAGGAAGCGGCGCAGCAAGAGCTTCCCTGGGCTCAAGGATGGCGCGGGCTGCCCTTGGAATTCTCATAATCTACGCCCGACCAAGGTGCTCCAGTTGATCCAGGTTGGGGCCCCTCAGCCGGAATGCCTGGCCAAACCCCTGGATGAAGCTGCCAGCTTTGGGGACGATCTGACAGAAGTGAAAATCCGCCAAGCCCAGGATCATCTCGGCAATCTCGTACTTGGCGCGGTAGAGGGCTTCAAACCCCTGCGCCTGCGCCTCCTCGCGGCTGAGAAACTGGGCTTCTCCGCTCACCATCACCCGCGGCAGGGCATGGTTACTGCGGGGATCCCCTGGCGTAGGCGGCTCGTGGATGAGTAGCGCGGCCCGGGGATCCGCCCGCAAAGCCTGGGTGTGGCCAGAAAGATCGCTGATGACAATGGCAAAGCGCAAGGGATCCCGCTGCACCACAAAAGGCACCAACGACACCGCCGGGGATCCCTGCTCCAGCACCGCCAAGCTGGCCACCGGCTGGCCATCCAGCAGCATATTTAACTGTTCCAGCACCGACATGGTTGTCCTCCAGTCCCCTTGCTATTATCAGCTCCCCTGTACTGGGACAAGAGCCACAACCCTGCTTACAGGCTGTTCCTGGCCTGGTTGAACTCTGCCCGGCAGCTCGGAGCGTTGGGCATTAACGTTGTAAATAAAACTTTACAATCCTACGCAAAGCGAGCTACGCTGGGAAAGAAAGCACGAGGAGAACCCTATGACCCGATATCGCTCCGTTGTCGTCGAAGAAGGTGGTCGGCTGAACAACTACGCCATCGAGCCGGAAATGTATGTGGACAGCACCCCCCGCGTGGGCTTCACCGAATATGCAGAGCGCTTGAACGGGCGTTTGGCAATGATCGGCTTTGTTGCCCTGATCCTGTTTGAAGCTCTGTCCGGTACCACCCTGCTCGGCTGGCTGCAATCCCTGGGCCGATAAGCCAAAGAGCGCTTCCTAGGAAGAGGGCTGTCTCTAATCGCCGATTGACTGTTCGCGATAGTGGGACGGAGTCCTCACTTTGCTGCACAGTTCTCTACAACCTGATGTGCAAACGCTAGGCAGTTGTGCGAGTGTGCAGGGAGCGGGTGGTTAGGTTTATGTTTCTAGACCCCAGCTACCGTTTGAAATGTACCCCAAGCTCTGGGGGAAGTGACATACTCCCATCACTGACCCTACGGGTACAGTGTGGGCTTCTCGCTTCATTGGGGAGCCTACGCAAGAACCCTCTGCGAGCAGACACGGGATGTCCCACCGCGTAGCTGCACCAGATTCCGGCAAAAGCCGTTTTGTGCAACTACTCTCACCATACACCATGTGGGGGTATCTGTATCCCGACACTGACGCTACGGGTACAGTGCGGGGCTTAGCTAACCCCACACCCCGACAAGCTAACGCCTGTGGAGACTCCTCTGGCGGGGTGGTAGGTCTAAAACCTACCGCTAGTCAAGGGTTGCTGAAGCAGGAAGAAAGCAACAGCGCTGAGCAAAAATCTGTTCTGTTCAGTGCTGTGTAGGTCTTTCAGAGCGGCATCTCCCAGTGCAGCTCGACATGGGTGTGGCCTTCCGGGGTGCGGGTGCGATGCCAGGATCCCTTGGGTAGATAGCGGGCGATGGTGTTCATGGCCTTGCTGCCGTAGCCGCCGCTGAGGCCGGGAGCGTACTCGATACCATCGTTGACCACGGAAAGGCAGCAGTGGCGCTCCGTTTGGGCCAGCGACACCTTGACAAAGGAAGCATTGCCTTTGGGGGGTTGTACATGGGCGATGACATTGCCGATGGCCTCCCGCAAAAAGCGCAAGATGTCTTCTCGCTGATCAAACCACTCGCCGGTGTTGGGCTCCTGCAGCGGTTGCAGTTGCCGCTCTACAGATAGCGTTAGGCTGCCCGATTGGATCAGTTCATCCAGATAGATCTCGATGCCTCGATGCAGCCCTTCTCGTAAGCTGGGGGAGATGCGCAGCTTGGCAGCTAGAGTGCGCACATCGTTGAGCTGATTCCGGATCCCGCGTCCGATCCTCTCCAGTTGCTCGAGCAGGTGGTCGTAGACGGTGGGATCGGGAGCTTTTCCCTGGTGCTGCTGCCATTGCAAGCTCTCCAAGTTGTCCATCACCACCTTCAGCTCCTGCAGCTCGCGATCGTGAATGTCGGTGGCTACTCGGTAGAGCAGCTTGCGAGCCTGGTCAATGGCGGCCTCCTGTTCGGCCCGACGCAGACGCTCCAATTCCTGCTGTTGGGCCAAGAGCCGCTCCTGATTCTCCACAATGATCAAAGTGAGCAGCAGGCTTACCCCCGTTAGCCCACTGGCCAGGGCCGGCAAGACGAGAGGCCAAACCCAACGCCACAGCAGAAACTGGGCCACAGCCCACCCTTCGTAAACGGCAAGCCCTACCATGGGTCGCAGGAGAAACTGCTGTTGCTTCCAGCCCCAATGGCTCAAAAGTGCTCCGCACCGCTGACGCGAACGTAGGGGGGGACGATAAAGCACCAAAAGCAGTCCCGTTCCCACTCCCAGCAGCAAGACCACCGCAACCGCCACCCCCCCCGGCACGGATTGGTAGACCTCCCCGGTGAGCAGGCTGGAGAGGACTTGCGCCTGCAGCTCCACCGCCGCAATCTGGGATCCATCCGCAGTCCGCACTGGGAAGGTTTCGGGGTAGCCGCCCACAAAACCCACCAGGACAATTTTGTCCCGCAATTGGTCGGCAACTTCGGGATCGAGGGGAGGGATCCCTTCTTGGCCGCGGCAGGCTTGGCTGGGGTTGATCATCGGGGCAAAAGACCCGGATCCTGCCTGGAGAACAGCTGGAGGGCAAACCCGTTCGATGGGGATGATGGGGATCCCGTGCTGGGATCCGAGGGGGTTGAATTGGATCGGCTGCAACCCCCGCTCGCGAAACCAGCGGCTGGCCCGCTCCGGGTCGTATTTGGCAAAAGCCAGAGCCTCGACCGAGGCGAACATCTGCTCCTCTTGGCTGTCGCGGCGCAGGTAGAGCCCCCGCAACTGGGCCTGGCGCAGGATCCCGGCCCTATCCACCCGATATTGCACCACCCCCTGCACATGCTCTGGCGGCACCAGGTACTCCAGCCGCAGAGAAGAGAAGGGCAGAAAATGGTTGTAGATGTTAATCTCGGAGCGGCCAAAGCTCTCGCTGCTGCGGGTGGCCAGGACCAAGCGATCTGGGTAGCGCTGCACCACCTGACGCAGAGGGGCATCTAAGTTCTCGTTGCCCAGGTTTTGAGGTACCACAAAGCTGCTGGGCAGGTTTAGCACCACCACCCTGGCCTCAGCTTCTTCCAGTAGACGCAACGTCAGGCCGGCGTAGTTGGCCCGTTCCAGAAGGAAGTCAACTTGATGTTGGCCAAGGTGCTCTGCACCACTGGTGCGGCCATTGCTTTCCCCCTGTCCGCTGTTCCCGTTAGCGGGAACGTGCTCCGCACCGCTGTCGCGATCGAGTCCTATACGACCATCAATGCCGACGATCACCACCTCGGGAGAAGGCTGCTGAGGGCCACGCCAAGCGTACAGCCACTCCTGGGCGTCGCTCTCCATCCGCACCAACAAAGGATGCTGAGCAGAAAGGTTAAGCAGAGCAGCCCAACCCAAGCCCCAAGCCAACGCCCAGCCCAGCCGCCGCCGGGAGGGGGATGGTCGAGCCGGAGAAGTATAGCCTTGGCCAACGAGAAAGGGAGGGACGGGATCCGGCATATTGCAAAGGGCTTTGCACCGCTGACGCGACCACACGAACGGCAGTGCAGACGCGAGCCAGCTAAAAAGCGCTCCGCACCGCTGTCGCGATGGAGTTTTCTCTGCCATTTTGGCCGCTGCCGGCGGCTGTCGAGGGGATCCCTGGCCCCCCCGTTGCTGGGGGAAAACCGCAGCCTCAGTGGTGATGGTTGCGCACCCGCGCTGCTTCCTCAGGGCTAATGCCGAGGCGAGTGAGGTTGATACGGCCTTTGTGATCGATGCTGCGCACCTTGACCACCACCTCATCTTCCACAGCCACCTCGTCTTCCACCCTGCCGACGCGGTACTCCGCCAGTTGCGAAATGTGGATCATGCCCTCTTTGCCGGGCAAAAACTCCACAAAAGCGCCGATGGGGATGATGCGGGTCACCTTGCCCAAATACACCTGCCCCTCTTCCACCCGCCGCACCAGATTTTCGATCATCGCCCGCGCCGCCTCCGCCTGGCCGCCTACCGAGGAAGACACGGTGATTGTGCCGTCGTCGCTGATGTCCACCTTGGCCCCTGTCGCTTCGGTGATGCCGCGCACGGTCTTGCCACCGGGGCCGATGATCTTGCCGATGTCCTCCGGATCCACCTTGAACGTGAGCAGACGGGGAGCTGTTTTGGCCAACTGGGGTCGAGGCGCAGCAATCGTCTCCAGCATCTTGTCGAGGATGAACTCGCGTCCGGCCTTGGCTTGCCGGATGGCCTGTTCCACCACGTCAACGGTGATGCCGGTGATTTTCATGTCCATTTGCAGAGCGGTGATCCCCGCCCGCGTACCGGCCACCTTGAAGTCCATGTCGCCCAGAAAGTCCTCGATCCCCTGGATGTCGGTGAGGATGCGCACCTCGTCCCCCTCCTTGATAAGACCCATGGCCACCCCGCTGACCGGCGCTTTGATCGGCACCCCAGCATCCATTAGAGAAAGAGTGGAGCCACAGACGGATCCCATCGAGGTGGAGCCGTTGGAGGAGAGCACTTCCGACACCACCCTCACCACATAGGGAAACTCCTCTTCCTTGGGCAGCACCGGCACCAAGGCCCGCTCCGCCAGCGCCCCATGACCAATCTCCCGCCGCCCCGGGGAGCGTGAAGGCCGCGTTTCTCCCACTGAAAAGCCCGGAAAATTGTAGTGGTGCATGTAGCGCTTCTCATCCACCGGGTGCAAGTCGTCCAGCTCCTGGGCATCGCCGGGGGTGCCGAGGGTGGTAATGGAAAGGACTTGGGTGAGGCCGCGGTTGAACAGGGCACTGCCGTGCACCCTTGGGATCAAACCCACCCGGCAAGAGACCGGTCGCACCTCGTCCAGCTTGCGCCCATCCACCCGCACCCCCTCTTGCAGGATCTGCTGGCGCATCAGCTTCTTGAGCAGAGCCTTGAACTGGTTGTCCAACTCTTTGGGGTTTTCCAGAAGATAGAGCCGCAAGGGATCCCCCTCTGGCCGTTCCTGGATTTGGGCCTCCAGCTTGGCCTTGAGCTCCTCCAGTTGCTGTTCCCGGCTGGTCTTGTCCAAAAACTGCCTGAGAATGGAGCGAATGCCCTCCTGAGCCTGCTCTTCTACAAAGGCAATCAGCTCCTCGTCTTTGGGGGGAGGGGGCAGCTCTACCGGGGTGATGTTGAGATCCGCCAGGACTTGCTGTTGGGCTTTGAGCAGCTCCTGGATGGCCTCAAAACCAAACTCGATGGCCTCCACCACATCCTTTTCCGGCAGTTGGTTGGCCCCGGCTTCCACCATGATCACGCCATCGGCACAGCCGGCCACCACCAGATCCAGATCGCCCGCCTCAATTTCGGCATAGGTGGGGTTGAGGATAAATTCATCCTTGACCAAGCCCACCCGCACCGCCGCCACGGGGCCATTGAAGGGGATGCGAGCGCCGTGAATGGCTAACGAGGCTCCCAAAATACACAACACATCGGGCGGCACCGTATCATCTACAGAGAGGGTGGTGGCCACCACCTGCACATCATCCCGCAGCCATTCCGGGAACAACGGACGAATGGGTCGGTCTATTAAGCGAGAGATCAAAGTGGCCCGTTCCGGTGGCCGGCCTTCTCGCCGCAGATATCCCCCTGGGATCCGCCCCGCTGCGTAGAGGCGCTCTTCGTAATCCACCAACAAGGGCATAAAATCAACGCCAGGCCGGCCTGGCTGCCGTGTGGCGGTAACCAAAATCGAGGTTTCGCCCGAAGTCAGCCAAACCCCACACCCTGCCTGGGGGGCCATCAGCCCAATATTGATGTCAATTTCCCGCCCATAAAAGGAAATCGACCGAGTATATTCTGCCATGTAACGCTTCGCCTTCTTTTTTTCTTGCCGCTATCGTAGCATTCTCCTTCTGTGCCTTTTCAGCCCCCGCTGACCGGAGGGATCAGAACGACTTCGTCTCCCGCCGATAGGGGAGTGTCGGCAGCTACAAAATTGAGGTTGAGACCGAAGCGCGTTTGGGAGCGCCAAGGAGCCAAGCTGGGGTAGCGCTGGATCAGTTGATCGCACAGCTGCCCGACGGTGGTACCGGGGCTCACCTGCAGGCGCATCTCGGTTTGTCCGATTACTTCTTGATAGACGGCAAAGAGCTTCAGCGTGATGGGAAAAAGCTCATCGGAGAGCAAATTTTGGGCAGCAGCCATCGGTAGCGCTCCCACCTGCTTTGGACGGTCTTGTAAACCATCTTGGGCAAGCTTGGGCCTGGCCGTCCACCAGAATCCTCTGCCCATATCCTGGCCATCAGGGATCCCTACAGCCACAGAAAAATCGGCTCCGGGGAAAAGATGCCGTCTTTCAGATTCCAGTGAACTGTTCTTCTGGCTCTGGCCGGGGATCCGGGGCAAGGCTAGGGTAGGCCAAAAGCTTGCTTGGCAGCCAACCGGTTTCTGTGCTGATGCTAGAGCCACTGACCCCCTCCCAAATCAGGGCCTACTTGGATCGGATCGGCTACGTTGGCCCCACCCAGCCCACCCTGCAAACCCTCCGCCAGATCCACCTAGCCCACCTGCTGCGGGTGCCGTTTGAAAATCTGGACATTCATCGGGGTCGTGCCATTCGCCTGGAGCGGGATTTCTTGTTCCAAAAAATCGTCCGAGAGCGGCGGGGCGGCTTTTGCTTTGAGCTGAACAGCCTGCTGGCCGCTGCCTTGCAGGGAATGGGGTTTTCGGTACACCTGCTCTCAGGACAGGTGAGCCGGTCGGAGTTCGATGTCCGCTTTGGGCCTGAGTGCGACCACTTGGCTGTGCAGGTGAACATCGGCGATGAAGCCTGGCTGGCAGATGTGGGGTATGGGGAGGCCTTTCGCGAGCCGTTGCGGCTGGGGGATCCTGGGGTTCAGGCCCAGGCTGAAGGACGCTACCGCCTCACCCCTTGGCCAGGGGATCCCACCGCTCGTCGGTATTGGCTCGTTCAGCAGGAACAGCCGGATCGCACCTGGAAAACTCTATTTCTTCTGGATCGGATCCCACGCTCCCTGCAGGAGTTCGAGCCCATGTGCCACTTTCACCAAACTTCGCCAGAATCGATGTTTACCCGGCTGCGCCTTTGCACCCTGGCCACTCCGACCGGACGGATTACCCTCACCGCCCGCGCCAATGGCTCTTTTAAGTGGATCGAGACCACCCCAGAAGGCCGCCGGGAACGCCCTCTCAGGGATGAGAAAGAGTATGAACAACTGCTCGCCTGCGCCTTCGGGATCCACCTTTCTCCATCTCCTTCTGCCGCCGCTGGGGATCCCAGGGGAAAGGTTGCAAGACCCAAGCCCAATGACGTCTCAACAGAGCCCACCCAAATCTTCCCCAAACAAGGCTAGAACCCCTGCCAGTTAATGTCAGAATAATGAGGTAGTGTTTCGTTATCCCAGTAACCGTTATGGATGCTGCCGCGGTCGCCGGGTTTGATGGCCAAGCTTTGGATCATGTACTCATTTTCGACACCACCCTGCGAGACGGGGAGCAGTGCCCCGGCGCCACCCTCAACACCGAAGAAAAGCTGGCCATTGCCCGGCAGTTGGCCCGGCTGGGCGTCGATATCATCGAAGCGGGGTTTGCCTATGCCAGCCCCGGTGACTTTGAGGCCGTGCAGAAGGTGGCCGAGCAAGTGGGAACGCCCGATGGCCCCGTGATTTGCAGCCTGGCCCGTGCCCTCAAGCCGGACATTGAGGCAGCCGCTGCAGCCCTGAAGCCCGCTGCCAAGCCCCGCATCCACACCTTCATCTCCACCTCCGACATTCACCTGAAGTATCAGTTGCGCAAAACCCGCGCCGAAGTGCTGCAAATTGCCGAGGAGATGGTGGCCTACGCCAAGTCCTTCGTGGAGGATGTGGAGTTCTCCATGATGGATGCCACCCGCTCTGACCCAGAGTTCCTATACCAGGTCATCGAGGCGGCCATTCGGGCGGGGGCCAAAACCATCAACATCCCCGATACCGTCGGCTACGTCATGCCGGAGGAGTTCGGCCAACTGATCAAGGGCATCCGCGAAAATGTGCCCAACATCAAGCAAGCGATCCTTTCTGTGCACGGCCACGACGATCTGGGCGTCTCGGTGGCCAACTTCTTGGAAGCGATCAAGCAGGGCGCACGTCAGGTGGAAGTGACGGTCAACGGCATTGGTGAGCGGGCCGGCAACACAGCCCTGGAAGAGTTGGTGATGGCCCTGCATGTGCGGCGCAGCTACTTCAACCCCTACTTCGGCCTGCCGGTGGACTCCGAGAAGCCCCTCACCCACATCAAAACTCAGGAGATCTATCGCACCTCGCGCCTCGTCTCCAACCTCACTGGCATGTTGGTGCAGCCCAACAAGGCCATCGTCGGCTCCAACGCCTTTGCCCACGAATCCGGCATCCACCAGGACGGCATGCTGAAGAACCGCCAGACCTATGAGATCATGGATGCCCAGACCATCGGCCTGCAATCGAGCACCTTGGTGTTGGGCAAGCACTCGGGCCGCAACGCCTTTCGCACCCGCCTCAAAGAACTGGGGTTCGAGCTGTCGGAGCAGGATCTGAACAAGGCCTTCTTGCGCTTCAAAGAGCTGGCTGACAAGAAAAAAGAAATCTCCGACCTGGATCTGGAAGCGATTGTTAACGACGAAACTCGCCCGGTGCCCGAACTCTACCGCCTGGAGCATGTGCAAGTGGTGTGTGGCAATCGGGAAGCTCCCACCGCCACGGTGCGGCTGGTAACCCCGGAAGGAGAAGAGCGGGTGGACGCTGCTGTGGGCACAGGCCCGGTGGATGCGGTGTACAAGGCCATCAACCGCATCGTCAATATCCCCAACAAGCTGATCGAGTTTTCCGTCCAATCGGTTACCGCTGGCATCGACGCCATTGGGGAAGTCACCATCCGCCTGCGCCACGAAGACCGCATCTTTTCCGGCCATGCCGCCAACACCGACATCATCGTCGCTTCGGCCCAAGCCTACATGAATGCCCTCAACAAGCTCTACTCTGCGCTGCATGCGGCGCGCTCCACTCCTGAACAACGGGAGGCCGCCACACAAAAAATCTAAAGGTGCTCTGCACCGCTGGTGCGAACGCTTTGGGGGCTGCCAGAAGGGATCCCATCCGCAAACACCCGCCCGATCACTTCCTCGATGGGCGGGTCGGTTACCGTTAGATCCAGCACATCCAGCTCTGCCAAGAGCTTGGCCACCGTTTGGGTGAGCTGCTCCCGCTGCACCCACAGCCGCGCCTCACAGCTGCCCGGATCCCCGTCCGTGCGCACCTCTCCATAGAGCTGCAGTTGAGCCACAGGGCAAGGGCGAGCCAATTTCAACCTCACCTCTCGGTAGGGGGCAAAGCGCTCCAGCAATGCCTCGAGGTCGCCATCGTAGATGAGCTGCCCCGCGTTGATGACCAGCACCCGTTGGCACAGCGCAGTAATATCGGCCATGTAATGGCTGGTCAACAGCACCGTTGCTCCGTAGCGGCGGTTGTAGTCCCGCAGAAATTGCCGCACACCAGCCTGGGCGTTGACATCCAACCCCAAGGTGGGCTCGTCCAAAAACAAAATCTGCGGGCGGTGCAACAGAGCCGCCAACAGCTCCGCCTTCATCCGCTCCCCCAGCGAGAGCTTGCGCACTGGTTGCTTCAGCTTGCTTTCTAGGTCGAGCAGCTCCGCCAGCTCCCCCACCCGCTCCCGAAACTCCTTCTCAGGGATCTCGTAAACGGCAGCGTTGATGCGCAAAGAGTCCATTGCCGGCAGATCCCAAATGAGCTGCTGCTTCTGCCCCATCACCAGGGTGATCTGCCGCAAAAACGCCGGCTCCCGGCGGTAAGGCACATGACCCACCACTTGCACCGTGCCGCCGGACGGATAGATCAAACCAGTCAACATCTTGAGGGTAGTGGTCTTGCCCGCCCCGTTGGGCCCCAAAAATCCCACCATCTCCCCCGGCTGAACTTGAAAGCTCACGGACTGCACTGCCGGGATGTGGCGATAGGTGCGGCGAAAAAAGTGGCGCAGGGTGCCAACCACTCCGGGATCCTTGACGGCCACCGGGTAAACCTTGCTCAGGTTGTGGGCAGCGATGATTGGCTCCAACCGGGTCGGCACATCAGGCAACATCTACCCCCACCCCTACAAAACGGCCAGATCCGCTACCCCAACCCCAAGAACAGAGCTTCCAGAGCTGGGCATACCGGATCTGCAGAGGGCTATTTCTCAGTATCCGAGGGAAAGCAACGAACGAATAGGGGAACTACAGCAGTCCTACGTCCATCCCAGGCTTACCCGTGGCCAGCTCCACCTTCAGGATGCGGCCACCCGATTTCTGGATGCGCTGCTGTTCCCGAAACCAGTTCTCATAGGGCACCAGCTTGGTGAAGTAGGTATTTTGCAGCTCCCGCTGGGTGCGAATTCGGGTTTGGCTGGGCACACAGGCCGTGATCTTGAACATGCGCATGATATGGGATCCCCGCTCAACAACAAAATGGGCTATCTTGACCAGCAAAACAGGCGACTCACCCCAGAAAGCTCGCGTACTTCAGCTAGCACACCAGATCCCTGTGGCAAATCGCCCGCCGTGCTCGTTGAAGAATGCACCTCCCCTGAGGCAATGACGCCGGGAGTTAGCTCAGGCCAGAGCAGATGTAATCGAAGTACACCCCCATTTCCTTGCCGGCCTCAGCACCCACCAGAGCGGCAGTTACCTCTTTCATGGCTTGGATGGCCTGGATGGTTGCCCCAATGGGCACTCCCAGGGAATTGTAGGTCTCCTTGAGCCCGTTCAGCACCCGCTCGTCCAGAATGGAGGGATCCCCGGCCAGCATGGCGTAGGTGGCGTAGCGCAGGTAGTAGTCCATGTCGCGGATGCAGGCAGCATAGCGACGGGTGGTGTACATGTTGCCGCCAGGACGGGTGAGATCAGAGTACAGCAACGCCTTGGCAGCAGCATCCTTGACGATGGTGGAGGCATTGGCCGCGATGGTGGCAGCCGCCCGCACCCGCAGCTCGCCTGTGGCGAAGAAGGCTTTCAACTTCTCCATGGCCGAGCTGTCCAGATACTTGCCTTGAACATCGTAGCTGTTGATTACAGCAGTAATTGCGTCTTGCATGATGAGCTTCCTAAATCCAAATCGGTGAACAGCAAAAGGTTGTGCGGCAAGAACAATGAGGGACTAGCTCATTGCCCCTACCACAAAGTCGAAGTAGTAGCCGGCTTCAGCCGCATCGTCAGGAGAGAGCAGACCCATGGCCACCTGCTTCATTTGACGAATGCTCTCGGCCACCGCCGGAATGGGTGTGCCCAGGGAGTTGTACATCTCGCGGACACCCACCAGGCCGATCTCTTCGATTGGGGTGACATCGCCGGCAATGACACCATAGGTGATCAGGCGCAGGTAGTAGTCCATATCCCGCAGGCAAGTCGCCGTCATCTCTTCCCCGTAGGCATTGCCCCCCGGAGAGACAATGTCAGGGCGCTTCTGGAAGAGCTGGTCGGCAGCTTGTTTGACGATGCGCTCACGAGACTCGGTTAAGACTTGAGCAATGCGCAACCGCTTCTCACCCGAGGCAACAAAGGACTTGATCCGATCCAGTTCCCCCGGGCTGAGGTAGCGGGCCTCCGCGTCCGCGTTCACAATCGATTTCGTAACAACACTCATGGATATCCATCCTCAAGTCGATTTTTTAAAGAGTATGACGAGCATACCCGCAAGTTATTTTCCGATATGCTTGCCGTCTGCCATCTCAGATCTTCACACTTCTTAAAATCTCTCCCAGAAAAGGGACAGTCCCATTCCCGCCCCGACAGGGCAGTTCCCTCCCCAAAGTCCGGCAAGAGAGGGGCTACAATCTCACTTAGACTCACTTAGAATGAAGGCTGAGTCGCCAGGGGATCCCTGCAGGCTTGGTTTAAGACATGCGTTGAGGTTGCGATGACGGATGCCTCTGGGTCAGAACGATTGAAGCGAGCGAAAGGTATTTCTGAGGGTACGCCCTCATCTCTGCCGGATCACCTCATCCGGGCCACGGCGGCAGAAGGCAAAATCCGAGTGGTGGGCTTGGTGGCCACCCAGGCGGTACAAGAGGCAAGGGAGCGGCACAAGCTCTCCTATGTGGCGACAGTGGCCTTGGGGCGGGCCATGAGCGCAGCCCTGTTGCTGGCGGCCAACTTGAAGCGACGCCAGGCGCGGATTAACCTGCAACTGAAAGGGAATGGCCCCTTGGGCAACATCTGGGTGGATGCCGGCTTGGATGGCACGGTACGCGGGTATGTGAGCAACCCCGCCATTGAGCTTCCTCTCACTGCCGAGAGCAAGTTGGATGTGGGCCAAGCCGTTGGGCGCTATGGCTACCTCCATGTGCTGCGGGATCTGGGGTATGGCCAGCCTTACACCAGCGCGGTGGAGCTGGTTTCGGGAGAGGTGGGAGACGACATCACCTACTACCTCTCCTCCTCAGAGCAGATTCCCTCGGCAGTCCTTCTGGGAGTAAATCTCGACTCACAGCGGGTACGCGCCGCCGGCGGAGTGTTGTTGCAGCTGATGCCAGGGGCGCCGGCCAGTCTGATCCCAGAGATGGAAGCCCGTTTGGCCAAAGTGGAAGAATTTAGCCCGATGTTGGCTTGCGGCGGCGGCTTGCGGGAGCTGTTGCAAATCTGCCTGGGCGACTTGGATCTGAAAATTGCGCCGGAAATGCGCACCATCCGCTTCTACTGCAAGTGCAATTCCGACCGAGTGAAGGGGGCCCTGCGCATGCTGGGGCGGGACGAGTTGCTCGATATGATCCACACCGACAAGGGGGCAGAAGCGGTTTGCCAATTCTGCAACGAGGTCTACCGCATCTCGGAAGACGAGCTGCGCTCGATTGTGGCGGAGATGTCGGCCACCCCCTGATGGCACAATGATGGCCAACTACGGGATCCCGATTCTGACACCTCTCGATGTTGTCTGAGCCCCCGGTTGAGTTGGTTGAATTATCGGTTGTTGTCCCCTGCAAAAATGAGGCGGACAACCTGGAACACCTGTTCGAACGCCTGCAACTTACCTTGGAGCCGCTGGGGATCCCCTACGAGATTATCTGCGTCAACGATGGCAGCCAAGACGACACACTGGAAAAGCTGATCGCCTTTCACCATCAGGATCCCCGCATCAAAGTGGTGAACCTTTCCCGGTGTTTTGGCAAGGAGATCGCCCTTACTGCCGGCCTCGATCACGCCTCTGGTCGAGCTGTTGTTCCCATCGATGCCGACTTGCAAGATCCGCCGGAGCTGATCCCGGAGATGCTGCAGCAGTGGCGGCAGGGCTATCAGGTGGTTTATGCGGTGCGCCGCAGCCGCCGCGGGGAGAGCTGGCTAAAACGCTTTACAGCCAACGGCTTCTATTGGTTGATTGATCAACTCAGCCAGGTGCGGATCCCGCGCAATACGGGGGATTTTCGACTGCTGGATCGGCAGGTGGTGGAGGCAGTTAAACAGCTGCGAGAGCGCACCCGCTTTATGAAAGGGATCTTTGCCTGGGTGGGCTACCGGCAAACGGCCATTTTTTACGATCGCGCCCCCCGCTTTCGCGGCAAAACCCAGTGGAACTACTGGCGGCTGTGGAACCTAGCCATAGAAGGCATCACCTCTTTTAGCTCTTGGCCGTTGCGGGTGTGGAGCTACATAGGGTTGGCGATCTCGGTTCCAGCCTTTTTGTATGGCCTTTTTCTCATCATCCGCACCTTGCTCTTTGGCTCCGATGTACCTGGCTATGCCTCTTTAGCGGTGATGATCTTGTTTTTGGGCGGGATCCAGCTGATCAGCTTGGGCGTGATTGGCGAGTATTTAGGCCGCGTTTTTGAAGAAGTGAAAGGCCGCCCCCTCTACCTGGTCGATGGCACCTTTGGGTTTGAGACCCCACGACCTTCCCCTGCCCTAGATTCAGTACCTACGCAAAAGCTAGGATGAAAAGTCATCTTTCAGAGTTTTGGATCCCGAGGCAACATAACTTTGGTACTCGCGTATAAAGATATCTTTCATCTCTTCTGGAGATAGCTGGATCCCTTGGATTTTGGCGCGGGCGATGGCCTTCATCAGCTCGATATAGGCCAGGCCCAGAGAGAGAGTGAGGGTGGCTGCCGTAGTGGATTGGATAGCGCTGCCTACAATCCCCGGGCCGGGAATCATCTTCAGCAAGTTGGACACAATCGTTCGCCCGATTGCTGTTGTAATTGTAGTGCCTGCCAAAGCGGCTATCAAAGAGTAGTAAAAAGAAGGGGAAGCCTCGAAGCCAAAAATAAAGCTGATATTGGCAATCATGCCTGCTTGGGCTGTAACCAACAGAGGGGCATCTGCAAAGGGAAGGGGCACTGCCCCGATAAACGCTGCACTGGCCACATAGCCTGATACGTACTTAAAGGCAGCCTCGGCTTTGAGATCCACCCGCAGCAATTGCTGGCGGATAAAGGCAAGGCGAGCCACTTCCGGCAAAAGCTCTAGCGTGCAGCCAATTAGGTGCTCCAGCCCGTGGGCAGGAATGGTAATTTGCCGGTTAATCGCCTTGTTGCGGGCCAAAACGGGAACAATGTAGCGGACAGGCAAATTTTGATGCTGCAAATACCGGAAAAACTCGCTCTCTTCAGGATTGGGATATTCCAAGCATTGGGTTAAGACCAAGATGACGGGAACGTCTTTGAGTTCCAACTCCTTTAGCCATTTGCGTTCAACTTCCTCCAACCGCTTCAGTTCGTGGTGGAGGCAGTACCAAACAAGATGGATGTGATGTTCAGGATCCTTAAAGCGCAGCTCCTCGATAAGCTGGGAAACCTCCAGGCGAACTTGCTGATTCTGTTCACCGTCTAGTTCCATGCCAGGTGTATCGTAGATGGTGATTGGGCAACCTGGCTTGGAATACTGACGAATGTGGCGGGTGACGGGGCTGCCAACACCGGTACGGGCCAGCTCATCTCTAAACACTGCATTGACCAAGGTGCTCTTGCCCACCCCGCTTTTGCCAATGACCAGGATGTTGCAGTGGCCCAACTCTGTCTGCGCCTCTAGGAGGTCCTTCTGTAGTATCTGAGACACCGAATTCCAGAAAGACTTAAAGGCTTCTGGCTTCTCGAGAGATTCAGAAGCTTCTGGGATGCCTCGGGCACGGTCAACAATTTGGCGGGTTAGGTCAGTCAGTTTCTCTAAGAAGGATGGGCTTTTCTGAGACATGCTTCTTGCTTCTTCCCCTAAGGCCGATAGCCCCACAAAGGTAGTTCAGGGCGGATCCTACTGCCAAGTTTCTTCCGATACCGGAGAGTAAACTACCCGGCTCCGACCGCTAAGCGGTACGGAGCGGGCTTTCAGTAGCCCTGAGCCTGCTCTGCTCTACCAGAGAACAAAACAAGCCCGGA
>NZ_JBSSBV010000049.1:0-20171 GCF_054059115.1 Thermostichus sp. MS-CIW-26 | reverse complement strand
TCTTCTGCCATTTGTTTTCATCTAAAAAAACCAACTTCATCCTCTTTCCTCTATAAATTATTCTCTCTATCCTAACATAAGATCAACACGACCTAGATGCCCAGCAGATGGGACACCGTGCTGTTGATTTCAAGGAAGCTAGGCGTGCTCGTTTGCAGGGATACCGCCTGACGTTCAACAAGCGCGGCAACGATGGAACCGGCAAGGCCAACATTGTCCGGGATCCCTCTGGGGTTGTGTGGGGAGTTGCCTATCTGTGCAGCTCGGACAGGCTGGAGAGGATGGATCGGTATGAAGGAATTCCGGGAGGTCATTACCGTCGCCAGCAGGTTCAGGTTCGAAGCGATGAGGGTGAAGTGATCGAAGCAATGACTTACGTGGCGGGAGATTCATTCATTGATGATTCATTGATCCCAAGCGAGGGATATCTTCAAGGAATCTTGAAGGGGGCACGAGAGCATGGGCTTCCCCCCGACTACATTCATCAAATTGAAGCGATGGGGTTGGGTGGCTGAGAGCACTCTGTCCAAGGGGATTGAGGCTGCTGGCAAACAGGTTCCTGCCCCTGACCTTAAGATGGAGCCTCAAACCAGGTGGGTTGATCCCGAACGGTTTTGGCAGCGTCCAGATCCAAGAGAGTGCGGCCTATCCGATAAAAGTGACGGCACATCCGTTGGCAATCCGAAAGGTCGGCGACTGTTATCTCAATCACCTACAACCATGCCAAACAGGCCACAGTAAAAGGCTGGCCATCGCAATGGTACTCCTCTTGCGTCTACAGATGCGGTGGGGCTAGTGTTGCCAGACTCTCATCTAACTCAGTAACTGTTCTTGCAACACGGAGTTTCTCAATAAAACGATGTAGTCTTGAATCTCTTGCGGAAGCATTTTAATACCGTCAAACGGGGGGATCCCTGAGCAAGCTAGCTCTGAGATAGGCGCTTCACCTCAGCTCCAGAGAGCAGGCGATGGGCTTCTTGCAACAAAGCCGGGATCCGGTCGCGGTGGGGGCTGTGGATAAGATAAGGTCGCAGGGCTTCGGCATCCACTTTGTCTGCCCGCTGGCCGGGGAGCCAACTGCCGGCATTGCCCAACAGGTTGTAACGGCTCTTGGCATAGTCCACCAAGTCATAGGCCAAGACCAAATTGCGCAGCAGCAGAATGAACGGGATATTCACTTGTCCGGGGGTTTGGTCGTAGCGAGGCAGGCCCTGGTGCCAAGTTTTGGCGTAGTGCTCTCCCACCTGCTCGATCAAAGCTTGCTCTAGGCGGGCCAGGATCGGCGGCAACAGCTCATCAGCCCGATCCAATAACTCCACCGCCTGCAGGTGCTCATCAAAATCGCTGGGTCGGGCCGCCCCAATGCTGAGGGTGTGAACCTGGGGATGGGACAGACAGAACAGGTCGTTGAAGACCATCGGGCTGAGGGGTTGGCACAACTGCACCAGCTTGGCGGGCGGATCGTAAAGCTTGCCCCCCTTGTCTGAGGGA
The DNA here is from genome assembly GCF_054059115.1 of Thermostichus sp. MS-CIW-26. NCBI lineage: Bacteria > Bacillati > Cyanobacteriota > Cyanophyceae > Thermostichales > Thermostichaceae > Thermostichus > Thermostichus sp. MS-CIW-26. The sequence goes on along the minus strand of NZ_JBSSBV010000049.1, from coordinate 18,680 downwards.
CTGATGATGAATACCCCCATATCCTGCTGAGCGGCGGCCTCAATGGCAGGCCAGTTGGTCTGGTTGACAAAATACCAGTGCAGGTTGACGTAATCGAAGCCCCCTGACCGTATGGCTTCCACGATCAACTCCGTCGGCCCATGGGTGGAGAAGCCGACAAAACGCACCCGCCCCTGCCGTACCAGGCGCTGACACACCTCCAGGCACCCCCCTGGACGCAGGCTGTGTTCCAAGTCTTCCCAGGTGTTCAACCCGTGGATGGCCAGCAGATCCGCATAATCGAGGTTCAAGTAGCTCATCGATTGCTCGAACTTGGCCAGGAACTGCTGCGGGTCGGCGCTGGGGCCAATTTTCGTCTGCACAATCAGATCTTGCCGGGGAAAGAGCGGCAAAATGCGGCCCAACTGCATTTCAGAAGTGCCATAGCCGCGGGCAGTTTCGATGTGGTTGATGCCCACCTCCAAGGCCCGGCGAATCGTCGCCTCCAGGTTCTGCTGGCTTGCCGCTGGGATCCCTGACCAAGGAGTATCTTGCCAACTGTGTTGATAGCGCATGCCACCACAGCTCAGCACGGGCATAGACAGCTCGGTACGCCCAAATCTGCGATACTGCATGGTTTTTCCCCTGGACTAAGCCCCATTTTAGGGCGGGCTTTCCATACCCCACCGCCGAAACTTGAACCCTGAGCCGGCCGCATTGTGCAGCAGTCACCGTCAGAAATCAAGAAATCAGATCAGTCTGGAAATGTGAGGGCTGCAGGGGAGCGACTAAGCTAGAGTGTTTTAGGAGTACGGGGCTGACGGGGCTCGAACCCGCAACTTCCGCCGTGACAGGGCGGTGCTCTAACCAATTGAACTACAGCCCCAATCGCTGCGAATATCTATTCTGGATGTGGACGAGGATTGTTGTCAATCATGGTGGTTAGTTTGGCAGCACAGGCCGCAACCCTTGTGGATACCGCTCCGCAAAATGGGATCCCAACGGCGGCGATGCAACAGGTGGCGGATGTGCTCACCCAGGTGGCCCAACACCTGGATCACCTGCAATACACCACCTTGCGCTACCCCGATGGCGGCTGGCTGACGGTGCGGGTGGTCGAGGATCCTGCTGCTGGCGACTCATCCTCAGAGGGATCCCAGCCGACGACCCATCTGTGGATCCCGGCCTTCGGCCACCTGGAAGATGCCCACACCACGCTGGCAGAGCTTAAGGATCGAGCGCCGGAGCTGGAGACCGCTTCTTTTGGGGTCTTGGAGCTGTTGTTCTTGGCGTTGGGCCTTTCCCGGGCCGATGGCATCGTCTTTTACGACCAAGCTGGGGATCGGCAACAGGGCAAAACCGTAGCCTGCCGAGCTTTGATGGAACAGGTCAATCAATCGCTTCGCAGATGGGCCTCTCCACCCCCTTCAATGGCTTGAGCTCTTGAACTTTTCTCTTTTATGGTTTTGTGGTCATTTCGATTCAAACTAGGACAAAGCGTTGAATGCGGAGGGCCAGAAGGCTTTTCTAAGGACTCCGTCCCGCCGGCGCGATAGGACTCCGTCCCGCTGGCGCGAGCAGTAGCCCAGATGTCTCATCCTAACCTGAAACAACTATAAAACTATTAAAGATCTATAAAGTTTAAAGATCGCAACGCAAAATTCCAGATCCGCAATCCGCCCTGCGTCAACTCAAGATGGCCCCCTGTCGGCGGGCAAACTTCCGCAGCTTCTCGTCCATCCGCGCCCCCCGTAGATCCGCTTTGCAAAAGTTGGTAAAGCGCTTGCTCTTTTCTTCTGGGTATCGAGCCAAACGAACCCCACCGCCCATCGACCAGATCACCGAGCTGGCCACCACCAAGGCGATCCCAGCCGCTCCTAACGCATAAACCAAATTGCCCGTGGTCAGGCGGACAAGCAAAAAGGCCAGGATCCCTGAGCCCAGCAGCCCCCCCAAGCCTGTCAGGATCCCTCCCAACGTCTTGGCCGATCCAGACAGTTGGATCAAAACCCGCAGCCAGTAGGGTTGAGGGGTGTTGAAGAGGATGCCGCGCAGATCCGCCCCCTGCAAGTTGGCCCCTGAGAAATCGGCCCCCCGCAGATCGGCCTGGCGCAAATCGTAGCCGGCTAGGTTTTGGTTGGCAAAGGACTTGCCCCGTAGATCGGCCCCCGCCATGGAAGGGATCCGCGGTGGGGTAGCCGGCTTGATCCGTCCGCTGCCTGTGATGCTGCTGGCTCGGCCCAGTTGGGTAAAACCGGTGGTGCTCCCCCACTCAGAGGGGATGGATAGCGGGCTGCTGGCTGTCATTCCCCCTGCAGTGAACTGAGGTAGGGGTGTGGGCACGAAACCACCCGAGCGGCGCTTGGCCCAGTAGCCGGAGATCACCGATGTGCTGGGATTGGCAGACAGGGGAGAGCTGGGCAACACAATCGGCTGAGAGATCGGGCCGCCTGCCTCTTCCACCGGGATCCCTTGCAACGCCCGCAAGACCTCGGTGGCGGTGGCAAAGCGCTGATTGATGGCCGGCTGCAACATGCGGTGCAGAATGGCGTCGAATTCAGGGCTAAGCTGCAGTTCATCCGACCAATCCCACTGTCCCGTTTCATGGTTATAAAACTTGGCCGGAGATTCCAACGTCATCAAGTTGATGCAGGTGGCAGCCAAGGCATAGAGATCGCTAGAGGGACCGACCGCCTGGCCGGCTACTTGCTCCGGGGGAGAAAAGCCAAGGGAGCGGATTGCTGTCACTTCTGCCGCCTGCTCCTGGGCTGGCCCCAGTTCCTTTACGGCCCCAAAGTCGATCAGCACCAGCCGCTGATCCTCTTTGCGGCGAATGAGGTTGGCAGGTTTAATGTCTCGGTGAACCGTGTTTTGGCTGTGGACATAGCTGAGGATCAGCAGCACCTCCTGCATCACCTGCCGGGTTTGTTCTTCGGAAAAGGGCCCATTGCGACGCATTTCTTGGGAGAGGGTGGTGCCCTGGATAAATTCCTGCACCAAGTAGAACTTGCCGCCTTCCTGAAAGTGGGCGTAGAGCTTGGGGATCTGCGAATGTTCGCCCAGGCGCTCCAACACTTGGGCCTCGCGATTGAAGAGCTCCTCCGCCAGCTTGGCCAGTTGCGGGGATCCCTCGACCGGGCGCAACTGCTTGATCACCCGCCAAGGTTTGGAGGGCATGTCCTCATCCCGCGCCAAAAAGGTAGAGCCAAATCCCCCCTGGCCGATGCGCTTGAAGGCCCGGTAGCGATTGCGCAGCAGGAGGGGATGGCCACAAGAGGCACAGGTAGAGGCATCCGCCGGGTTTTCCGGGTGCAAACAGGCAGGGTTAAGGCAGTAGCAAGTGGGCATACCAGTTTGGAGTTACCGGCTGGCGATCCGGACAACCGAGACGGAGCCAAGAAGTCGGCAGGCAAGTTGTGAGAGATACATACAGGTTAAACCACACAGAAACAAATCTTGCACAACTGCCTCAGATAGGCTGATCTTAGCGTCTGCCCGCCCTGAGGTTAATCGGACAAATCGCTTAGGTTTTCGGCGGATGGGGTTTGGTGGAACAGAGGAGAACAACAAGGGCTGGACTGCCCTGCAGAGGGAAAACTTAGAATTGATGAATACAGCCATCTTCGCCTGTCATGTTTCCAGCTCTTTCCGGTGCCGCCATTCGGCAAACTTTTCTGGACTTCTACGCTCAGCGGGGCCACCAGGTGTTGCCCAGCGCCTCCTTGGTGCCGGAAGATCCGACGGTGCTGCTGACCATTGCCGGCATGTTGCCCTTTAAGCCCATTTTCCTGGGGCAACGGGATCCGGAGTACCCACGGGTTACAACGGCCCAGAAATGTGTGCGCACCAACGACATCGAGAATGTGGGCCGAACGGCGCGCCACCACACCTTCTTCGAGATGCTGGGCAACTTCAGCTTTGGCGACTACTTCAAAAAAGAGGCCATTGCCTGGGCCTGGGAGCTGGTGACGGAGGTGTTCGGCCTGCCCCCGGAACGGCTGGTGGTGAGCGTCTTTCGCGAAGATGAGGAGGCTTTTGCCCTCTGGCGAGATGAGATAGGGATCCCGGCCCACCGCATCCAGCGCATGGGAGAGGCGGATAATTTCTGGGCTGCCGGCCCCACCGGCCCCTGTGGCCCTTGTTCTGAGATTTACTACGACTTCAAGCCGGAGCTGGGGGATGAGCGGATCGATTTGGAGGATGACTCCCGCTTTCTGGAGATCTACAACCTGGTGTTCATGGAGCTGAACCGGGATAGCGAAGGTCACCTGATGCCGCTGGCCAAGCAAAACATCGACACCGGCCTGGGGTTGGAGCGGTTGGCCCAAGTGTTGCAGGGGGTGCCCAACAACTACGAGACAGACTTGATCTTTCCCATCATTCAAACGGCGGCTGGGATCGCCGGGCTGAACTACTCCAAGGCCGACCCGGAGCAGCAAATCTCCCTGAAGGTGATCGGGGATCACGCGCGGGCAGTGATGCATTTGATTGCCGATGGGGTGCTTCCTTCCAATGTGGATCGGGGCTATGTGCTGCGGCGGCTGATCCGGCGAATGGTGCGCCACGGGCGATTGCTGGGGATCGGCGAGCCTTTCACCATCCCGGTGATCGAGACCGCGATTCAGTTGGCCGAGGCTGCCTATCCTCAGGTGCGGGAGCGAGAAACCCTGATCAAGACCGAGCTGCAACGGGAGGAAGAGCAATTTCTCAAAACCCTGGAGCGGGGGGAACGGCTACTGCTGGATTTGTTTACTGCCGTCGAATCTTCCCGCCGTGACAGCAGCTCGCCAAAGCAGATCTCCGGCGCCGACGCCTTCAAGCTCTTCGATACCTACGGTTTTCCGCTGGAGCTAACCCAAGAAATTGCCCAAGAACACGGCTTCAGTGTGGATCTGGAGGGCTTTGAGCAAGAGATGGAGAAACAGCGGCAGCGGGCCCGCGCCGCCCACCAAACCATCGATCTCACGGCCCAGGGATCCCTGGACGAGCTGGCGGATTTCCTCAGCCAAACGGAGTTTTTGGGGTACAGCCAATCTTCTGCCCGCGGCGTGGTCGAGGCCCTGCTGGTCGGGGGAAAATCGGTGCCCCAAGTGGAGGCAGGGCAGGCAGTGCAGGTCGTTTTGGATCGCACGCCCTTCTACGCCGAAGCCGGCGGGCAAATTGGCGACCGGGGCTACCTTTCTGGGGACGGCCTGCTGGTGCGGATTGAAGATGTGCAAAAGCAAGGGGATCTGTTCGTTCACTTTGGCCGTGTGGAACGCGGGATCCTGCGGGTGGGGGATCCCGTCCAAGCCCAGATTGACCTGGCCTGTCGGCGGCGCGCCCAAGCCCACCACACCGCCACCCACCTGCTGCAGGCGGCCCTGAAAAGAATTGTCGATCCCTCGATTGGTCAGGCGGGATCCCTGGTGGCTTTTGACCGGCTGCGCTTTGATTTCACCCTATCCCGGCCAGTCACCCCTGAGGAGCTGGAACAGATCGAGAACTTGGTGAACACCTGGATTGCCGAGGCCCATGCTGCTCAAGTGGCGATCATGCCCCTGGCCGAAGCCAAAGCCAGAGGTGCCGTGGCCATGTTCGGGGAAAAATACGGCGCCGAGGTGCGGGTAATCGACTTTCCGGGGGTGTCGATGGAGCTGTGCGGTGGCACCCATGTCAACAACACCGCCGAGATCGGCCTGTTCAAGATCATCGCCGAGACTGGAGTGGCTGCCGGGATCCGTCGCATCGAGGCCGTGGCCGGGCCGGCTGTACTGGAATACCTGAACGAGCGGGACAGGGTGGTGCGGGAGCTGAGCGCCCAATTCAAAGCCAAGCCCCAGGAACTGCCGGAGCGGGTTGCCGCCCTACAGGCGGAGCTGAAAGCTGCTCAGAAGGAGCTGGAAGAGGTGCGCAGCCAGTTGGCCTTGCTACAGGCCGAACGTTTGCTGGCCCAAGCGGTTGCCGTCGCAGATCTCAAGGTGCTGGTGGCCGAGCTGGGATCCACCACCCCTGAGGCCCTCAAAACCGCTGCCGAGCATCTGCTCCACAAGCTGGGGGAAGGGGCAGTGGTGCTGGGATCGGTGCCGGAAGCCGGTAAGGTCAGCCTGGTGGCTGCCTTTAGCCCTGCGGTGCAGCAACTTGGCCTGAAGGCGGGATCCTTCGTCGGCGAGATCGCCAAACTGACTGGGGGCGGTGGTGGCGGACGGCCCAACTTGGCCCAAGCTGGGGGCAAACAGCCGGAGAAATTGGCAGAGGCTTTGCAGGTGGCCCGGGAGCGGTTGCAAGCAGAGCTGATCTCGCGCTAGGGGAGCGAAGCCCTTTTGAGCAGCAACAGGCCGTCCATCAGCCACTACAGTCGTTCAGTTTAGAGTGCTGTTCAGTTTAGGGTGAGACGCCTGGGCTATTGAGGGAAGCCTTCTGGCCCCGTATTGGGTTATGGGTTTAGGTTTAAATCGAAATGACTATAGATCTTCGGCCAGTGCAGTTTCCGACAGGTCTTCCAAGCTCAGTTGCACCTGCCGCTGCAGCGCCTGAATCGCCTGGTATTCCTGCTGGATGCTGGCCTGGTACTGGGCAGCCAGGGCGGTGTTGCCCTCGGAAAAGGCTTGATCCCACAGTTGGGTCCAATAGCGGTAGCGTTTCTGGCGAATTTCCAGCTCCATGTTGGCAATGGCGGCCCGCACCACCATCTGCGGACGCATCAGAGCTACGCGGGTGTTTTCGTCCAGCCAAAGCAGATGGCTGAGGCGCTCGTTGAGCTGCTCATCTTGGGCACAGAGGGTGCGCAAAGCCGTCAGCAACGTCTCTTCTTGCTCTTCCAGCTCCGGCTGAGCCGAGATCAGCTCCAAGATCCGCTGCCACAACTCGCGGTGGGGGCGAAAACTAAATTGCAGCTCTCGCTCCAGCAAAGTTTGCCGAATTTCGCGGCGATACTCGCCAAAATGCAGAAAGATCTGCAAAAGATGGGACTCAGATTGCAAGAGTTTGGATCCCTTATTGAGGGAAGGTTGCTGGGGTTTGGCCCAGCGGTACTGCCGCACGGCTCGGCGCAGGTCTTCTTCCAAATCTCGACTGAGGCGACCGTTGCCGCGGCTGAGCAATTCTGCCACTTTGTGCAAATACAAAGAGCGCCACTGTCCACCCAAACCGGCCAGCAGTTGCACAAGGGCTTGACGGGCCTGCTGAAAATCGGTGGCCCGGCTCAGATCCCGACCGGCCAGCACCTGTTCAATTCGCCAATCCAGCCACAGGGGAGCTTGCTCGATCAGGGTTTGCAGTTCAGAAACCGCTCGCGTCGGCGGGGCCGAGCTCTTGTACTCCCGCAAAAACTCGTCGGCATCTTTGCCCTCAGGAAGGGTGAGAATGCGCAGCTCAATTTCTCCGCGCCGCGCTTGTTCTTCAACGGCTTCAATGGCTCGGTTGGCGGCGTTCAAACCGGCCCGATCCGCATCAAAATTGAGAATCAGTCGCTTCGATTGGGTGTAGCGCAGCAGGATCTTCACCTGGTGGGGTGTCAAAGCAGTGCCCATAGCGGCTACGGCATAGGCAACCCCCGCCTGATGCAGGGCGATGACATCGAAATAGCCTTCCACCACCAAGACTTGATCGGCTTTGGCAATGGCATCGCGGGCAAAGTTGAGACCATAGACCACCTGGCTTTTGTTGAAGAGCTCTGTTTCTGGAGAGTTGAGGTACTTGGGCTGTCCTGACTCCCCCAAGGCTCTGCCGGCAAACCCGATCACCCGCCCCTGCACATCGAAAATGGGCAGCATGATCCGGTTGCGAAAGCGGTCGTAGTGGCCGGATCCCTGCTGGCGGGGAACCAGCAATCCAGCCTCTTCTAAAAGTTTGACCGGTTGGCGCTTGTGGTTGACCAAGTATTCGTAGAGAGATTGCCAGCCGGGGGGAGCAAAGCCGATTTGAAATTTTTGCAAAGTTTCTTCGCTCAGGTGGCGGCTGTGCAGGTACTGGCGGGCGGCAGCTCCCACCTGGGAGCGGAGGGCATGCTGATAAAAATCGGCGGCCATGGCCAAAATCTCCAGCAGCTTTTCCCGGTGGGAGAGTTCCCGCTCATCAAGGGATCCCAAGGGCTGCGCCTCGGGATTGCGGGTGGGCAGAGGGATGTGGTATCGCCGCGCCAAGTGGCGCACGGCCTCAGCAAAGGAGAGATGCTCGGTCTGCATGACAAAGCGCAGCACATCTCCCCCTGCCCCGCAGGAGAAGCACTTGTAGATCTGCTTGCTGGGGCTGACCTGAAAACTGGGTTTGTGGTCGTTGTGGAAAGGGCAAAGCCCAACGAAGTTCTTTCCCTGCTTGCGCAGCACCACTTTTTCGGCCACCACTTCCACGAGGTCGGCCTTTTGGCGCACCAACTGAATGAAATCGGGGGGCAGACCGCTCATGGCTTCGGGGGATCCTGACCTTATAGTAGCCGGGGGAAACTCGACAGGCTGTCTTTTGACCTGGCCCAACGGGCTTGGGATAATGGGCGGGCCTTAAAGGCTAGTTTTCGGTCAGTCCCTGAGATGAAAATGCGAATGATCAACCTTTTTATAGGGCTTTTGTTGGCAGTCTCTGCCCTCTTTTTGAGCCCGCAAGCGGCTTCTGCCGAGCCGGATTTGGCCTTGGGAGCCAAGGTCTTTCAGGCCAAATGTGTGGGTTGTCACTTGAACGGGCGCAACACTTTGGTGGCAGCGAAAAACCTTTCTCTGGCGGCTCTTCATGAGTACCACGTAGACACCCCTGAGCTGATCCAGGCCCAAGTGAGAAACGGCAAAGGGGCCATGCCGGCTTTTGCCAAGATTCTCAAGCCGGAGGAGATCGAGGCGGTGGCGGCCTACGTTTTGGATCGCGCTGAGCACAACTGGAGCAGAGGCTAGTGTCCAAAGAGAAGACTCAAGATCCAGCCCTGCTCCAGGGGAGACCAGTGGAGCGGCTGCCTCACGAGCAGGGATGTGAAGGACAGGGATCCCGCCGCAAAATCCTGTCGGTTGGCGTGGGAGCCCATGGCTTGGTGGCGGTGGGCATTTCTGCCCATGGGGTAGTGGCCATCGGCGTGGTGACCCACGGCATCCTCTCCATTGGCCTAGTGGCTATGGGGGCGCTCTCCTTCGGGCTGGTGTCGATGGGCTTGGCCAGTGCCGGCCTGGTGTCGATGGGCCTCTCCAGTTGGGGACAGCACAGCATGAGCGTAACGGAATCCCACGGATCCCATCACCATCCCTAGGTTTTGACAAACAAACACTGCATTTTTCTCTTTCTCTACAGGTTTGTAAGGAGCATCTGCGAGTGTTCAGTCTGCAAAGTTACTTGACCCTGGCCAAGAAATCTCTGCTGGCCCTGGGAATGAGTTGTTTGCCCCTTTCTTCTGCCTGGGCCCATGTCACCGTCCATCCCAAAGAGGCCACGGCGGGCAGCTATGCCAAGCTCACCTTTCGGGTGCCCCATGGCTGCGATGGATCCCCGACCGTGCGCCTGCGGGTGCAGATTCCGGAGGGATTCGTCTCTGTGAAGCCGATGGTGCATCCCCTGTGGAAAATCGAGACGGTCAAAAAGCCGCTGGAGACCCCCTATGAGTCGCATGGGAAGATGATTACCGAAACGGTTGCCGAGGTGATCTGGAGCGGCGGCTCGCTGCCCGATGAGTTCATGGATGAGTTCAGCATCCGCGCCAAGCTGCCGGATCGGCCCGGCGAGGTCATCCCCATCCCAGTGATTCAGGAGTGCGAGCAGGGCATGTACCGCTGGATTCAGGTGGCTCAGCCTGGCGAGGATCCCAACAGTTTGCCGGAGCCGGCTCCGCTGCTGAAGCTGACAGGTGGAGACAGTGGACAGGGTCACGGTCAAGGCCATGGGCACGGCCATGGACACGGTACCCGCTAAGCGGTCTGCTTAGGAGCATGTTTCATCCCAAAAGGGGTTTTGCTTGGATTTGGGCTGGGATCCTCTGCGCCTTGCTGTGGGTGGCCGGGATCCCGCCCGCTTTTGCCCATGCCAGCTTGCTCTCCACCTTCCCGGAGGATGGGGCGGTGCTGCAGGAAGCGCCGACACAGGTGCGGCTTGTTTTCAATGAGCCGGTGCGGATCACGCAACTCCAGGTTTTGGGTAGCAGCGGACGGGCGCTAGCTTTGGAAAACGTGGTGAGCACCGGCAACGCGCCGCAGGGGGATCTGCCCCAGGAGATCCCAGAGGGGGTTTACATTGTCAGCTGGCGGGCCATTTCTGCCGATTCTCATCCGGTAAGCGGTTCGTTTGTTTTCCTGGTGGGAGCGGATCCGGAGCGAGTTCAGACGGTGAGGGCGACCCAGCTTCAAGGAAGGGATCCCTTGTACTGGCCGCTGGTGGGGGTACGCTGGGGGATCTACTTGGGCAGCCTCTTTGTGGTGGGGGTGCTGGGCTGGTGGCGACTGTTGCGGGGGCAGCGGAGCAGTTTCGCCGATTCTGATCGCGTCAGCGGGGCGGAGCCCTTATCTTGGGCTTTTGCGACAGCTTGGATCACCCTCAGCTTGACCGTGGTGGCCTTCAGTCTGCATTTGGCCCAGCTCTACCCTTACTTTAATGGGCGAGAGCTGCTGCGTGTGATGCTTTCTCCCTACGGTTGGGGTACAGGGCTGCGGCTGGTGGGGCTAGGGATCCTGATCTGGGCCTGTGAGGGAGGTGCCGTCTGGGCCAGCGGTATGGGGTCGGTGTTGGTGCTCGGCTCCTTTTTGCCCATTGGCCATGCTCTCACCAGTGAGCATCCGATGGGGACAATGGCGCTGCTGGGGCTGCATCTGGCCGGTTCAGCTTTCTGGTTGGGAGGGTTGTGGGGGCTGGAGCGCCTGCTGGGCAAGGAATCTGCTCTCTACCCATCTGTAGGCATCATCCAACGGTTTTCTGACGTGGCCACCTGGGCGGTACCGGGGCTTATCCTGGCGGGGGTGGGGATGGGTGGGATCCACCGCGGCTGGGACTGGGATCATCCGTATGGGCAGTATCTCTGGGCCAAGCTGCTGCTGGTGCTGATGATGGTGGGGTTGGGCGCCCACAACAAGTTTCGGCTGGTGCCGGCATTGCAGCAGGGTGGGCAGACGGTGGGCCGGTCGCTGCGCCGGATCGTCCGCCTGGAGTTGGTGGGGCTGATGCTGGTGCTGGCCTTGACCAGCTTCCTGGTGGCCCAGGCTCCTCCCAGTAATGGAAGGCAGGGCATGGGATCCCCCCTGGAATCAGGTTGGCAGACCAGTTGTGAAGAGAGCTTGAACTGGCCGGAAGGCAGCCTGCACCTGAGGATTCTGCCCTGTCGTCCTGGGGAAAATCAAATTCGGGCTGAGGTGAAGGGAGTCCCGGCCCAGGAATTGACCCTTGGGTTTTCCCTGCCAGAACAGGGGATCCCCCCTCTACGCCGCACTGTAGCGCCGGATGGGCCTGGCCAATTTGTGGTGGAAAATGTGCCTCTGGCCCTGGCGGGGGAATGGCAGATCGAGGTGAGACTGCTGATCAGCGATTTTGAAGAGCGGCGAGGTCAGATCGCGGTTTCTCTGTAAACTACCCGACCCTGACTGCTTCGCAGTACAGGGCGGGCTTTCGGCAGCCCTGCAGTTGGCAAGCCAACCACGAACCTCTAGGCTGGTTTACGGCAGCCCCCAAAAGCGCAATCACATTCGCACCATTCAAATCCGCATCCCCTTCCCATCCACAGTGTCCACACTTAAACTTCTTTCCACTGCGATAGGATTGCGCAGGGTCGGGATGGATGTGCAAACACCGGTGGCAGGTCTGCGACGTGTAGGCAGGCGGCACAAGAATCAGAGCAACCCCCGCACGCAGAGCCTTGTACTCCAAAAATTGACGGAGTTGATAAAACGCCCAACTGTTGGCCCTGCGCCGTTCGGCTTTGCTGCGTGGCTGTTGATTGACCCTTTCCCGAATCCCTGTCAGGTCTTCCAGAGCAATAGCGCTGTTGGTAGCTTTTGCCCTAGAGACAATAGCTTTGGAGATGCGATGATTGACCCACGCCTGAAAGCGCCTCTCCTTGCCAGACAGCCGTTGCAACAGTTGACGGCATCTGCGCCGCGAACTGCGTGTGCCCTTACTGGCTTTGCGTTGGAGTACCGCCCTCAACCGGGAGTAGTGGTCTCGGACTCTGTTCAACTGCTGTCCATTCCAATTGTCCCCGTCTGACGTATGGGCGATATCCGTCCTGCCCAAGTCCACCCCGATCACCCTGTCGGTATCTTGTTGCTTGGGCGGGTTTTTCTCTACGCAAATCTGGATGTAGTAGGAGCCATCCTTCCGCTGGACTAGGGTGGCCGATTTGGGGTTAGAGCCAGCCAGTATTCCCCTCTGGTAGTTACCAATGGCTAGCTCAAAGCGTTCTCTCCCTTCAACCGTGGTCAGCGACACCGTCCAGTCTTTCTCGCGAAATGAGAAGATACGTGCATCGTAGGTAACGAACCTACGCTTGAACTCTTTAACCGGACGGTTGCGCTGTCTCGCCACTTTGCGAGCGCCGGCCAGTCGTCTGCACACCTGTTGGGCCAAGTTGCTGGACAAGCCGAATCGGGCTCGAATCTCGTAGTAGCAAAGGGATTGCAACTTGACCGCGTTGACGATCTTCTCCGGCGTGTTCTGGTTGACCCAGTTCAATGCCTGCACAAAGACATCCATCGTCGCGTCCAATTTGGCGGCTTGTGACGGGAACGCCTTGAGCTTACAGGATATGGTCAGGACTTGGCTCATAAGTCCATTGTACTTCATCAAAGCGCATTCCTCCCGGCACTGACCCTACGGGTACAGTGCGGGGCTCCTGCGATTTCTAGCTGACTGAATTGTTACAGACATTGAAGATCGCGAAAAGAAAAAGCAGAAAAAGACCCTGGATAGGAGCTGTGGATTGCTCCGCCCAAGGGCGTCGGCCTGTGGCAGAATCGAGCCAGCTCGTAGTGGCAAAAGGCTGCTCCGCTCAGGCGACTGGCTTGGCTATGGAAGACAAGATCAGAGCGGGAAGTGTGCTCAGGGGACGCTATCGCATTCTCCATCCCCTCGGGGAAGGAGGGTTTGGCGTAACCTACAAGGCGGTGGATCAAGACACCTTCGATAGCCCTTGCGTCGTCAAGCGCCTTCGCCCCCTCTCCACGGATCCCTATACGTTGGCCACGGCTCGCAAGCTCTTTGAACGGGAAGCCAAGGTTCTCAACCGGCTCAACCACTTCGACCAGGTGCCCCGCCTTTTGGCCCACTTCGAGCAGGATCAGGATTTTTACTTGGTGCAAGAGTTTGTTGCCGGGCATGATCTCAGCCAGGAGCTGATCCCGGGCAAGCCGCTGAGCGAGGCCGAGGTTTTGAAACTGTTGTGGGATATTTTGGAGATCCTGCGCCATGTACACGCCCACCAGATCGTCCATCGGGATATCAAGCCGGCCAACCTGATGCGCCGCGATGCCGATGGCAAGTTGGTGTTGATCGACTTTGGGGCAGTCAAGGAAGTGGGGCGGTTGGTCAGCCATGCCCCCGGCCAAACTCAGTTGGCGACGGTGATTGGCTCGGTTGGCTACATGGCGCCCGAACAGCTCAACGGCAAGCCCCAGCCCTGCAGCGACCTTTACTCTGTGGGGGTGCTGGCCATCCAAGCCCTCACCGGTCGTCCTCCCCATAAGATCCGGGATGATCCCCGCACCGGCCAACTGCTCTGGCGGGATTTGGTTCAGGTCAGCGAGGAGCTGGCCGAGATTTTGGATCGCCTGATCTGCCCCCACTGGCAAGAGCGCTTTCAGTCCGCTGCTGAAGTGTTGGAGGCGCTGCGGCCCCTGTTGCCTTTTCCCCAAGAGGCGACGCTCGGCGATGTTTCGGTGGATCAGGTTTTGGTGACGCGCCTGTTGGCCCGCGCACAGGAGAAAGCTCGCCAAGGGGATTTCCAGGGGGCGATTGCCGACTGCACGTTGGCCATTCAATTGGATCCCCAAAATAGCCGCGCCTACAGCCAGCGGGGCAGCGCCCGCTACAAAAGTGGGGACTTGGCAGGGGCCATCGCAGATTACACCCAAGTCATTCAACTGGCAGGGGACGCCCGCGCCTATTTCAACCGCGGCATTGCCCGCTACCGGCTGGAGGACTACGAGGGAGCTGTTGCCGACTACACCCAGGCTCTCGGCCTCAACCCACAATGGGCGGTGGCCTACTACAACCGTGGCAATGCTTACCGGCAACTCAATCAGCAGCAGCAGGCCATCGAAGACTATTCGCGGGCCATTGAGCTCAACCCGGAAGATGTGCGGGCCTATTTCAACCGCGGCGTGGTGCGCGGCCATCTGGGAGATGCGCAGGGGGCAGCAGCCGATTTTTCCGAGGTGATCAAGCGGGACCCTCAGGACGGGGAAGCCTACTTCAACCGGGGAGTGGCGCGGGTCCAGTTGTCAGATTTGCAAGGGGCCGTCGAGGACTACACCCAAGCGCTGCAGTTGGATCCTCGCCACGGCAAAGCCTATTACCACCGGGGCCTGGCCCGGCAAGCGTTGGGGGATCCCCAAGGGGCCGTTGAAGATTTTTCTCAGGCCCTATCCCTACGGTCTGCTGAGGCCACTGAGCTACCTGAGGCAGAGGCGGCAGCCCAGGCGGATCTCTACTTGCAGCGGGCCATGGCCTACCTGAGCAGCAACACCCTGGAGCCGGCGCTGGCCGATTGTGAACAGGCTCTCCGTCTGGATCCCAACCTGTCGCGGGCCTATCTCTGCCGGGGCTTGGCTCGCCAGGGGCTGGGGGATCCCGGCGGCGCTCTGGCAGACTTCAACCGCGCCCTGGAGCTGGATCCCCAGATGGCCAAAGCCTACCTCAACCGAGGCATTGCCCACCTGGACTTGGGCAACATTGAAGCGGCTTTGTCCGACTTGAACCAGGCCATTGCTTTGGATCCCCAAGATGCCAGTGCCTACAGCAGCCGCGGGCGAATCCATTGGCTGTTGGGGGATCCCCTGGCGGCTCTGCAGGATTACACGGCTGCCCTGGAGCGGGATCCGCAGAACCCTCAGCTCTACTTCAACCGCGGCCAACTCCATGCTGAGCGGGAAGATTGGCCGGCAGCCTGTGAGGACTTCTCGCAGGTGTTGCAGTGGGGGATCCCACGCGGGCCGGAGCTGCTGGTTAATGCCCATCTGCGCCGCGGTATGGCACGGCAACGGTTGGGGGATTGGCAGGGAGCGCTGGCCGATTTCGACCAAGCTCTGCAAGGGGATCCTCAGTCGGGCTTGGCTTATTTCCATCGCGGCCAAGTGCGGGCTGCTCTGGGAGATGGGCCGGGGGCCATCCAGGACTACCACCAGGCTTTGGCCCTGGGGGCGGCAGTGGCCCAGGCGGATATCCGCCGAGATCTGGCGCGGGCCCAAATCCAGACGGGAGATCTGCAGGCGGCCTTGGAGCAGTTGAACGAGGCGGTGCGCTTGCAGCCGGAACGGCGGGATCTGCGCCAAGAGCGAGCTGAGTTGTGCCGACAGCTGGGCCGGTGGCCAGAGGCCATTGCCGACTACGACGAGGTGTTGCGGCAGGATCCTCAGGACTGGACGGCTTGGCTGGGACGGGGCATGGCCCATGGACAGGTGGGCAACTGGGATTCCGCCATTCAGGATCTCAGCCGGGTTTTGCAGCAGGATCCTGACCACAGGGAAGCGCTGTGGCACCGAGGACAAGCTCTGCAGCAGTTGGGTCAGACCGAAGCGGCCTTGCAAGATCTAAACCGTCTGCTGCAGCGGGATCCCCAACACAGGATGGCCCGCTTGGCCCGCGGCTCTCTGTTGTTGACGTTGGCGGTGCGCGGCACCGTTCCTGCAGCGGGCGTAGCCTTGGAGCAGGCTGAATCCGACTTCGACCAAGTCATCCAGGAAGAGGCCCAAGACGGAGAACAGTCCCGGCAGCTCTATCTGGAGGCCCACCTGAAGCGGGCCCAAGTCCGCCGCCTGCGCCACAACCTGGAGGGGGCAATAGCCGATTGGGATCGGGTCTTGGAGCTGGCCAGCCCAGGGGATCCAGAAGTGCTGGTCACCGGAGCCCTGTTGTATCGGGGCTTGTGTCGCCAAGAGAGGGGGGATCTGGCTGGGGCGTTGGCCGATTTCACGGCGCTGATCCAGCAGCAACCGCAGGCTTCTCAGGCTTTTGCTTTGCGGGCAAGGGTGCATCTGGCTTTGGGGGATCAAGAGGCGGCATTGGCGGATCTCAACCAAGCTCTGAGCCTCGACCAGAACTGGGGGGTGGCCGATGCTGCCCTGGCCTACCGTCAACGGGGGGATCTACACCGGCAGGCCAATTGCCCTGAGCTGGCCATTGCCGACTACACGCAGGCCCTGGCCTTGAACCCCCAGGAGCACTCTGCTTTGCTCCACCGAGCTCTCCTGTGGGATGGCGAGGGACAGACGGACAAAGCGATAGAAGACTACACCCGACTGCTGCAACTGGAGCTGGATCCCCAGGAGCGGGTCTGGGTTTTGAACAACCGCGGCTGGGCCTACGCCCAACAGGGGGATTTTTCGGCGGCCATCCGCGACTACGACCAAGCCATAACACTCTGCACTGCTGACGCGAGCGATAGGGATCCCTGCCACCTCAAGGCCCACCTCAACCGCGCCCTGGCCCGGACTGCCCTTGGGGATTGGCAGAGAGCCTGCCAGGATTTCCAGGCTGCCCTCCAGATGCAAGGGTACGAAGGTCGGCTTTTGGAAGACGTTATCGCTAGTTATTTCAAAATAGGTTGAGACACTTCCCAAAGGCTCCGCGCCGTCGCCGCGGCCACCTCCAACCTCTCTTAGAAATCGATGGGATTTGAATGGACAGTTAGAGGGATCGGCTCAAGCCTCCTCCGCCACTTCTCCCGTCTCGGGCCGCAGCAGCGGAAAGGCAATGACATCGCGAATGCTGGGAGCGTCGCACAGCAGCATCACCAAGCGGTCGATCCCCACGCCCAGGCCGCCGGTGGGGGGCAGGCCGTATTCCAAGGCGGTGAGAAAGTCTTCATCCAGAAAATGGGCCTCTTCATCGCCGGCTGCCTTCAGGGCTGCCTGGGCCTCCAGCCGCTGCCGCTGATCCACCGGATCGGTGAGCTCGGAGTAGGCGTTGGCCGTCTCCCGCCCCACGATGAACAGCTCGAAGCGCTCGGCCAACCCCGGTTTACTGCGGTGAGGCTTGGTAAGAGGACACACATCCAGGGGGTAGTCCAGAACAAAGGTGGGCTGGCGCAGGCGGCTCTCGCAGCAGTGCTCAAAGGCTTTGACCAGCAACTGGCCGGGGGAGTCCTGGGGGGAGAGATCGGGGATCCCTTGGGCGGCCAAGGCCGGCAAGAGCTCTTCAGGGCATCCCTTTTCCACATCGATGAAAATGCCAGTGGCCTCCTCCACCAGCTCCTGCATCGTCACCCGTCGCCAGGGAGGGGTGAGGTCGATGGCTTCCCCTTGGTAGGTGAGCTGCAGGGATCCCCGCACCGCCAGGGCGGCGTTGCAGACCAGGGTTTCCGTCAGCTCCATCATGGTGTGGTAGTCGGCGAAGGCTTGATAGGCCTCTAGAGAGGTGAACTCCGGGTTGTGGCGGGTGGAAATGCCTTCGTTGCGAAAGACCCGCCCAATTTCATAGACTCGCTCGATCCCGCCCACCACCAGCCGCTTCAGGTGCAGCTCGGTGGCAATGCGCAGGTAGAGATCCAGATCCAGAGCGTTGTGGTGGGTGATGAAGGGTCGCGCCTCCGCCCCGCCGGGGATCACCTGCAACACTGGCGTCTCAATTTCCACAAAACCTCGCTCTTCCAGAGTCTGCCGCAGGGAGCGGATGATCTGGGCGCGGTCGAGCAAGGTCTGCTTGACCTCAGGGTTGACGATGAGATCGACGTAGCGCTGGCGGTAGCGTTTCTCCACATCCCGCAGGCCGTGCCACTTGTCCGGCAGCGGCAACAGCGCCTTGGTTAGCACCTGGTACTCGTCCACCCGCACCGACAATTCCCCTTTTTCGGTGCGCTTGAGGCAGCCCTTGGCCCCCAGCCAATCGCCCACGTCGATGAGCTTGTCCAAGTTCTTGAAGGCCAACTCCCCCATATGCTCCGTCAGCCGTTGCTTCTCCAGGTAAAGCTGGATGGTGCCGGAGCGATCCTGAAGGGTAAAGAAAGCCAGCTTGCCCATGACCCGCCGCGCCCGGATCCGCCCGGCCACCGCCACCTGCACATCCTCCCGCTCGCCGCCGGGCTCTAGGTCGGCAAATTGCTCCTGCAGCTCGGCAGCCAGATGGGTAACAGGAAAAGAATAGGCATAGGGCGGGATCCCTTGTTCCCGCAGGTGTTGGGCTTTTTCCAGGCGGGCGGCCCGTTGGGCAACTTCGCTGCTGCTGGGGAGGGTAGACATGGCGGTGGATAGGCAATGGACAATGGAAGCCCCGTTAGGGACGGGATTTTTCAGGCTGCCGGCGGTGCGATCGCGTTAGCGGGACGGAGTCCTTTGCCGTGGGAACGCAGCAGCTCCAAAAGGGCTTCGGCCCGTTGGCGTTCTGCCTCAGCGCGCTGTTGTTCCAGAGCAGCCTTTTCTTCGCCGGTGGGCAAAACCTGCCCCTCCCGATCACACCAGCGTAGCCATTCGGTATTCACGACCTCAAAGGATCGCTGCCAGAGGGTTAAGCCCAGCCCGATCGCGTTAGCGGGACGGAGTCCTTTCGCGTTAGCGGGACGGAGTCCTTTCGCGTTAGCGGGACGGAGTCCTTTCGCGTTAGCGGGACGGAGTCCT
>NZ_JBSSBV010000048.1:0-20283 GCF_054059115.1 Thermostichus sp. MS-CIW-26 | reverse complement strand
AGAGAATCGACAAGTGCGGGGAGTCCATGTATCCCGACGCTGATGCTTTGCATACAGCGCGGGACTTATAGCTCCCCGCGCCCCTCCTTTGTTAAAGAGAGAAAACCTGTCCAAACCAGCCCAATTGCGGGGTTATCCCACCCTACCTCAGTCTGCGGGCAACAAGAACCTCTGTTTGGAGAGATGGCCCTCAACCAGAGCCGGCCTTCAGTGCAGTACCGCCCTTGCGCAGGTCTGCCGAAAATCTCGGAACCAAAGCTCTGTCTCGCCGCTGCTCACCCAGGAAGATCCTGAAGAGATCCATAAGTCTACACAACTTTCTTTCCCCCGCGAACTAGTATTTGATAGCGGTGGGAAGTCCGTGCACAGCGGATCGGGCTCCATAGGCAAAAATTTTGTAAGCCCTGTAAGCAATGTAAACAAAAACAAAAAACGGCAACAGTAGAAAACGTAGTCTGCAAACGCTGTGGGCGGATTGTCTGCTAGGGTAGATGCTCTCTGTATTGGGGAAAAGCAGTCGTGAGTGCGATTAGCAACATCATCTTGGTGGGTATGGGGATTCTCCTGACCCTGGCAAGCCTTTGGTACGGGCAAAACCACCATCTGCTTCCCGAATCTGCTGCCGAATCAGCCCCCTTGTTCGACAGCCTCTTTAACAGCACCATAACCATTGCCACAGGGATCTTTTTGGTGGTACAGGGTGTACTTCTCTACTGTATTGTCCGCTACCGCAAGCGGCGAGGCGACAAAGGCGACGGGGATCCCAGCCACGGCAATGTGCTGCTGGAGATCGTGTGGACGGCGGTGCCGGCGGTGATCATTCTTTGGTTGGGCTTGGCCAGCTTGGATGTTTACCAGGCCATCTACGGGGGTGCTGATGTCGGCGGGCACATCCACGCAGCCATGGCGATGGAGTCTTCCCACGAAGCTGAGGCGGGGGATCCCGGCTACGCTTATACCCCTGTAGTGCTACCCGGGAAGGAAATGGGCCAGCCGGATCTGGTCGTCCAAGTTCAGGGCATGCAATATGCTTGGATGTTCACCTACCCGGATTCCGGCCTGGTGGCCAGCGAGCTGCACCTTCCTCTAAACAAGCGGGTGCGCTTGGATATGACGGCTCTGGATGTGAACCATGCCTTCTGGGTGCCGCAGTTTCGCCTCAAGCAGGATGTGATCCCGGGCCGAGAGACCCACCTGGAGTTTGTGCCCACTCAACTGGGGCAGTACCCCATCATCTGCGCAGAGCTGTGCGGCCCCTATCATGGGGTGATGGCAGGGCAATTGTTTGTGGATACGCCGGAAGACTTCGAGCGCTGGCAGCAGGAGCAAGTTTTGGCCGCCCGTGGCGAGGGCAGCACCTTGGCCCTCGTTTCAGATTTCTCGCCAGTCCATCCCTCTCCTCGGCCAGGCTCCCCTGAGGCCGAGTCTGCCTTTGCCCATGTCCACCACCAGCGTTTGGGCGTCTCCCCCTCAGATTTGAAGTCTCTCCAGTCCCATTCTGGATCCCTTCCTTCCGCAGGCTAGCTGGGATCCCTGACGCCCCTTTGGCCTGCGCTTGTGGGAACAACATTCTGCCAACGCGATATAGGAGCTTTATTCTGCCAACGCGATATAGGAGCTTTTGTGCAATGACCCAGCTGCAAGACAGCCCAAGACTTGTTGCTGCACCGAAGGTTGAACTTGAACTTCCTGCTGAGCCTTGGTGGCGCTTCTTTACCTTCTCCACCGATCACAAGGTCATCGGGATCCAGTACTTGGTGACCACCTTTTTCTTCTACTTGGTGGGAGGGGCGCTGGCGACGGCAGTACGGGCAGAGCTGGCTACTCCAGAGGCCGACTTTCTCGGCTTTGAGCGGTACAACGGTGCCTTTACCCTGCACGCCACGATCATGATCTTTTTGTGGATCGTGCCTGCTTTGGTGGGGGGCTTTGGCAACTACCTGGTACCGCTGATGATCGGGGCGCGGGATATGGCCTTCCCCAAGCTGAATGCAGTGGCCTTTTGGCTGGTTCCGCCCACAGGGATCCTGCTTTTGGCCAGCCTGTTCATAGAGGCTCCGGCTGCCGGCTGGACTTCCTACCCCCCCCTCAGCTTGATCAGCGGCAAGGTGGGGGAAGAACTCTGGATCCTGAGCATTTTGTTGGCAGGAACCTCTTCCATCCTGGCGGCGGTTAACTTCATCACCACCATTCTGAAGATGCGCATGCCCGGCATGAAGATGGAAGACATGCCGCTGTTTTGCTGGGCCATGCTGGCAGCATCTATTCTTACCCTCATTGCAACACCGGTTTTGGCTGGTGCGTTGATCTTGCTCAGCTTTGACCTGTTGGCGGGTACGGCCTTTTTCAACCCCAGCGGCGGCGGGGATCCGGTGGTGTACCAGCACATGTTCTGGTTCTACTCCCACCCGGCGGTGTACATCATGATCTTGCCGGTCTTTGGCATGATCTCGGAGATTTTGCCGGTGCATGCCCGCAAGCCCATCTTTGCTTACAAAGCCATTGCCTATTCCAGCTTGGCCATCTGCTTTTTGGGGTTGATCGTCTGGGCGCACCACATGTTCACCAGCGGCACCCCTGACTGGATGCGGGTGTTCTTCATGATCGCCACCATGGCCATTGCCGTTCCCACTGGGATCAAGGTGTTTAGCTGGCTGGCCACTTTGTGGGGCGGCAAAATCCACTTCCGCTCGGCCATGCTGTTTGGCATGGGTTTTGTCTCGATGTTCGTGATCGGCGGCTTGAGCGGGATTATCCTCGCCTCGGTGCCTCTGGATATCCACGTTCACGACACCTACTTTGTGGTGGCCCACCTACACTACGTGTTGTTTGGCGGCAGCGTCTTTGGGATCTATGCCGGCATCTACCACTGGTTCCCCAAGATGACGGGGCGCATGTTGAATGAGTTTTGGGGGCGGGTACATTTTGTGCTGACCTTCGTCGGCTTCAACATCTGCTTTCTGCCGATGCACAAGCTGGGCCTGATGGGGATGCCCCGCCGGGTGGCCCAGTACGATCCCCAATTTGCCGACCTCAACTGGATCAGCTCGGTGGGGGCCTTTGTTCTGGCCATTTCCACCCTGCCCTTTTTGGTTAACGCCATCTACTCCTGGGTGGCCGGGCCAAAAGCTGGGGATAATCCTTGGCAGGCCCTGACACTGGAGTGGACAACTTCTTCTCCCCCGCCCCATCACAACTTTTATGGGGATCCCATTTTGCTGACCGGCCCCTATGACTACGGTTTGCACAGCAAGGAGACGCTGGACTACTTTGCTGCTCAGTTGCAAACCTTGCGGGAGCTGGCGCTGGCAGAAGCGGAGCCTACTTCTTCTTAGCAGGCCGGATGCCCGGTGGGCGGCTGATCCCCTGCTCACTGGGTATTCCAGTCTTGGCTGGGCTGCTTGTACAGCCTCAAGAAGTCTCAGGAATTCAGGAATTTAGGTGGAAAGGAATATGCAAGGATCCCTTGCCTCTGAAACGCTGATGGTTGGCCACTCAAGGGCCCACACTGCCCACGCTGAGCACCCAGATCATCGCGTCTTTGGCATCTTGATGTTTTTGGTGGCAGAAGGCTGTCTTTTCCTAGGGCTGTTCATGGCCTACCTGGCCTACAGCCTCACCGCTCCTGTCTGGCCGCCGGAGGGAACCCCAGAGCGGGAATTGCTCTTGCCCGGGATCAACACGGTGATTTTGCTCTCCAGCAGCTTCGTCATTCACAAAGCTGGGTCGGCCATCAAGGCCGATGATGTCAGGGGTCTGCGGCTGTGGTTTGCCCTCACAGCGCTGATGGGGGCGGTTTTCCTGGCAGGGCAACTCTATGAGTACAGCAACCTGGAGTTTGGCCTCACCACCAATTTGTTTGCCAGCACCTTCTATGTTTTAACGGGGTTTCATGGTCTCCACGTGATGGCAGGGTTGCTGTTTATTCTGGCAGTGCTCTGGCGCTCCTTTAAACCCGGCCACTACAGCGCTCAACATCATTTTGGCGTCGAAGCTGCCGAGATCTACTGGCACTTTGTGGATGGGGTTTGGATCGTGTTGTTTATTCTGCTCTACTTGCTCTGAGCTCGGCCTTCACCCAATATAGCCACGATTTGGATCAGCGCTTCTTGAAAGGCATCTCGTTCCGGCTGTCCTTGCTTGAGGTTGTATTCCAATTGCAAAAGCTGCTGCATTGCTTTCAGTAAAGCTGTGGTCTTCAGGGATCCCACCTCTTTTTGCAGAAAGTAAACCCGATTGGGATTCCCGATTTCTGCTTTCTGGGCGATGACCTTGGGATCCCGTTCTCCCTGATCCAGCAGCAGCCGCACCCATAGCCAGGTGCGAAATTGGCCCACCAACACCGCCAGAACCTTCAGAGCCGGCTCGTTGTGATCCAGCAGATGGGTCAAGATGCGTAGGGCTTGTTCCAGATTCCCTTTGCGCAGGGATCCCGCCAATTGAAAGCTGTTGTAGGCGCTGGCGGGAACTAACGCCTCGACTTGTTCAGGAGAAATGGGATCCTGTTGACCTGCCGTAAACAGGGCCAGCTTTTCCAATTCCATCGCCAAGCGACGGGAGTCATTGCCCACCGCCTCGGCCAATTTCTGGGCGGCTGCCGGGCTGAGGGCCAGATCCCGTTGTTCAGCTTCCCGCTGCACCTGCTGGAGAATGCCCTCCTCATCCCAAGGGGCCAGTTGCGAAAACTCGCGGACAATGGCCGTTTTTTTGAGGATTTTGGTGGATTTCAGGCGCCCATCCGGTTTGCTGCTGGTGGTCAAGAGCAAATGGGTGGTGGGGGGCAACTGGGCCAGTGTGCGCTCCACTTCTTCCCACAGATCTTCCGAGCAATGGTGGGTGAGCGTCGTCTCTTCCAGCCAAACCAAGCGGGCGGTGGATCCCAGCGGCGGGGTCATGGCTTGGTTGAGCCCGGCAATCGTGGATTCCGGCGGCAGGCGATCGTAGTTAAAAGCAGCCCAGTGGGGATCCAGCACTTGGTCGCGCAACTGCTGCACCGCCTGCATCAGGCGATAGGTGTCATCTCCCCAGTACAGGTAAACGGGCACGCTTCGACCGAGTGATTTACGAGATGCTTTTCCCCTACTTCCTCCATTTTGCGTAGGTCAGTTCCCCTTGTCTAAGCGGTTTGGCCGGGATCCCTGCTCAACTTGGTGGAGGGAGTCAGTCCAAGTAAACTACCCGACACCCGCGCTACGCGCAGGGTGCGGGCTTTATCCCAATCCCTAGCGGCCCCAGAGGACAGCTAAGTTTCGGAATTTCAGGCGAGTTTACAGTCGCCCCAAGGAGAGAGATTACTTGAGCAGCGTTATGGTCAGCATCCCCTTCCCACCCACAATGTCCACACTTGAACGACTTGCCATTGCGGTAGGATTTACCCCGCTCAGGGTGGATGTGCAGGCATTTGTGGCAGGTCTGACTGGTGTAGGCAGGCGGCACCAGCACCACAGGCACTCCAGCAATGGCAGCCTTGTAGGCTACAAACATCCTGAGCTGGTAGAACGCCCAGTTGTTAGTCCTGCGCCGCTCAGCCTTACTTCGAGACTTCTGATTCAGGCAATCTCTGATGCCTGTCAAGTCTTCAAAAGCCAGTGCCGCACCAATAGCCTGGGCATCCCTGACCAAGGTTTTGCTGATGTTGTGGTTCAGCCATGTCTGGTAGCGCCGTTCTCTCCCAGAGAGCCTTCTCAGCAGTCTCCTAGAGCTGCGAGTGCGTTTGGATTGAACCTTGGCGCGTACACGGCTGAACCGGTCACGGACGGCCTGGATGTGCTCTCCACTCCAAGAGCGTCCGTTGCTAGCGGTGGCGATATCCCGCCTGCCCAAGTCAACTCCGATTACCTTTGGAGTTTTGCCAGTCGGGGGAGTATCCAATTCAACAGCAATGTTGATGTAGTAGTCCCCTTGCTTGGTCTTGGACAGGGTTGCGCTTGTCGGCTTCTGGCCTCGCAGAAGCGCTATCTGGTAGCCACCGATCTTGAGCTTGAGCCAAACCCGTCCGCTCATCAGGGTCACGCCCACGGCTTGGTCAGACTCTCGGTACTTAAAAGTACGAGCGTCCAAAGTCAGACTGGTGGGGCGGAACTTGTGGACTTGCTTCACCGCCTTAGCATTGCTAATCACCCGACGGAGCGCCTGACAGACGTGGTTGGCCTTCAGCCCCGTTGCTGCCCTTACCGGCCGATAGACCAAGTGGTGCAGCTTAGCGGTGTTCCAGCAGTTCTTTTGTTTGGCGGTGTCGAGAATCTGGTTGCAAGCATTCGCAAAGCCCTGCAAAGTGCGGTCAATCTCTTGACGCAACTCTTGTGGGACTATCAGCTTGCAACGTACAGAGACAGTCTGGCTCATGGGCCTATTGTAGTTCATCCAGACTTGACCAGCAAACCTATATGGAGGAGGGCTTTCCTCCCGACACCAAGCCTGCGGCTATGGTGCGGGCCTCCAGCCCGAAAATTTGGTGAAGATACCGAGCCCAGCTTGACTCAAGTTGTTTAAGAATAGGTCAAGTACTCGCCCTGTCTGGCGAAAACAAAGGCATCTTTACATAACTTTCATAATCCAGAAGTCTCCGCAGCTCAAAAAGTTCTGTATTCCCACTGAAGAGGTTTCGTAGACCTTCTCCTACAGTTGAATTAAGAGCAGAGACTGCAGGGTTAAAGATTATGGATGGCATTGGCGAGTTTGAGTTTAAGGTGCAAATCTTAGCCCGTTGCATGGGATCCGCCCTGGGTCTGGGCCGTCCTACTCGTATTCAGATTCACTATTCCAACTCCAATTCCCAGAACGCAGTTAGAGCCAAGGAAGGTTGGTCTGGATCCCGCTTAGGCGATCAAATCCCTTCTCCTAATGCCGAAGGTGAAAGAGGATCTCAAGGTCAAGTGTTAGCCTGTGTTGCCTGAAGAATCTTTTGAGAATCGGTCTGTGGTAGGTCAGGAGATCTTCGATTGCGGCAATCCAACATTTGATTGAAGATTGAGATAGAGCTTTTTGTAGTTTTTCCTGCTGTTCTTCTTTGCTTTTTACAGAGACTTGTTCTTAAGATTGAAAACCCAACTTTGATAACTCTTCGATGCCTTTTGTCTTGTAGAGTCTTGTGAGTCAGCCGGTTCTTTGTTTTTGTTGAGGGGTACTTTGTCCGGCTGGCGCGATAAGAGGTTGCGCTCTTCTTCGTTGTCTCCTTGCCTCTGGGGATATAAGCTAGAACTTCGTCCCACCGACGCAATCGGAAGGTGACTTGGGGCGTATGAACTTGTGCCCAACAGGCTCCGGAGGGTTATGGAACGAGCAACGCAACGGTGGCACGGTTTTCTGCTGCGCGATTTTCCCATCAAGGCTTGGTGGCAGGGAAGCCTTTTGGGTCGTCTATTGGGATCCCTGCAAAGTTGGGGGAAGAGCAGCATATTGGTTCAAACTTCCGACCGGATTGGCCTGGGGCTAGTGCTGCTCTACTGGATTTTCTCTGCGCAAAGCTCCACCGGCATCCTGGGCCTGATTTTGCTGGCTATGGCCGCTCTGGTGGGCCTGGGCACTTTGGTGGAAACGCCGATTGGGCTGCCGCTGCATCTGCCCCTGGGCCTTTTCTGGGGAATTGCCACCTTGGCAACGATTCTCTCTCCGGTTCCCTACGCAGCGCGGGATGGCTGGCTGAAGCTGACTCTTTATCTAGCCGGCTATCTGTTGTTGCATCGTCTGCTGCGCAAACCCCAATTCCGAGATGGGATTGTGGGATCCCTGCTTTTGGTCAGCTTGGTGATGGGGATCCATGGCCTGCGGCAATACTTATATGGGGCAGCGGAACTGGCCACCTGGGTGGATCCGGAGTCGGGTTTGGCGGGTCTGACGCGGGTGTACAGCTATCTGCGCAATCCAAATCTGTATGGGGGCTACTTGATCCCGGTCATTCCCCTGGGGCTGGCCGCCACTTGGATTTGGCCCAGTTGGGGGGCGAAACTCCTGGCCGGGTTTACGACGGCGGTGAACCTGATTTGCCTGTTGCTCACCTACAGTCGTGGCGCCTGGATTGGGGGGCTGGCCACGCTCACCCTGATGGCCGTGCTGTTGGCACAGTGGCATTCTGTCGATTTGCCAGCCCGCTGGCGGCGTTGGGCCTTGCCGGCCCTGTTGGGCGGAGGGGGGGCTGCTCTGTTGCTCGGGATCCTGACGGTACGCTCCCTGCGGCTGCGGGTGCAGAGCCTTTTTTGGGGGCGGTTGGATACCAGCAACAACTTTCGCCTCAATGTCTGGGCGGCGGTGCTGGAGATGATCCGCGACTTTCCCATCTTGGGGATCGGCCCCGGCAATGTCGCCTTTAACCGCGTCTACCCCCTTTACCAACGAGGCAACTTCAGCGCCCTCGGAGCCTATTCGGTGCCTCTGCAGCTCACCGTGGAGACTGGCTTCATCGGCTCCTTAACTTTCGCCTGGTTCCTCTTGGTGCTCTGGGATCACGGCTGGAGATGCTGGAAAACTTTGCTCAACTTGCGGGATCCGCAGGGTCTATGGGTGGCAGCAGGCTTGGCCGCTTGCACCGGCATGATGGCCCACGGCTTGGTGGATACCATCTGGTATCGTCCCCAGGTACAAATGCTGTGGTGGCTTGCGGTAGCGCTCATTACAGCCAGCTTGGCCTCTCTCAGCCCTCAGCCGCTTACAGATGCTGGTGAGACGCCAGTGGGGACTTCCTCCCGTTAAGGTAGCTTAAGCTTGACCTTCCAGTCTTGACGGGAGCCAACCCAGAGTGGTAAGCATCTTCAGTAGGAGATAAAAAATGTATCCGTTTTTACAATTCACAGGTGTTGGTAGTGTTAGAAATTAGCGGAACTGTTCAGGGTGCAGGAGGCAGATGAAAAAAATCGAGGCCGTGATCCGGCCATTTAAGTTGGATGAGGTCAAAATTGCTTTGGTCAATGCCGGGATTGTCGGCATGACCGTAAGTGAAGTACGGGGTTTTGGCCGGCAAAAGGGACAAACCGAGCGTTACCGGGGATCCGAGTACACGGTAGAGTTCCTACAAAAGCTGAAAGTGGAGATCGTGGTCGAAGATGACCTGGTGGATACGGTGGTGGAGAAGCTGATTGCAGCGGCTCGCACCGGCGAAATTGGGGACGGCAAGATTTTCATCAGCCCCGTCGAAAAAACCATCCGCATCCGCACTGGCGAACTCAACCAAGATGCCCTATGAGAAGGGATCACGTTCAGGGTTTGGGTTGCCCGGCCTGAGCCTCGTGTGAGTTTGCTTCATGTCTCTTTTGCTGTATATCTGATGAGGTGTTCTTGCCCTACTTTTCGGGTAATGTGTTGCGAGAAGTACTGTCACTTTAGGTGAGTCGAAAAGCATGAGTACGACAATGATCCAAAAGCTCAAGAGCCAGGTGCCCCAGTGGCTTTGGCGACCGGCCAAGTGGAGTCTGACTGCCGCTCTAATGGCTGCGCTGGTTTTTCTATTCGGCCAGGGAACTGCCTTTGCTCAAGAGGCCGAGGAAGTTCAGAAACACGCTGACGTTGTTTGGACGATCGTGTCGGCGGCCTTGGTGTTCTTCATGCAGGCAGGGTTCGCCATGGTAGAGACGGGCTTTACCCGCGCCAAGAACGCCGCCAACATCATGATGAAGAACTTGATGGACTTCTGCATGGGCTGTTGCGCCTTCTGGTTCATCGGGTTTGGCCTCATGTTCGGCAACAGTGGTGGCTTCTTCGGCACCGACTGGTTTGCTTTTGGCTGGCAGCAGGCTTACGAGGCAGACGGCTGGCCTTTCACCTTTTTTGTTTTCCAGATGGTGTTTGCCGCCACTGCCGCCACCATTGTTTCCGGAGCGATGGCGGAGCGCACTAAGTTCTTGGCCTACTTGATCTACTCCATTGTTATTTCTGGGCTAATCTACCCCATCTCTGGGGGTTGGGCCTGGAACGGGCTGTTCGGCGACTACAACGGCGGCACAGCCGGCTGGCTGGAAAATCTGGGCTACATTGATTTCGCTGGATCGGGGGTGGTGCATTTGGTAGGGGGCGCTGCGGCCTTGGCAGGTGCGATCGCGCTTGGCCCTCGCATTGGCAAGTACGGCCCCAATGGAGAGCCGCGGGCTATTCCCGGCCACAACCTGCCGCTGGGGATGTTGGGGGTGTTTATCCTCGCCTTGGGCTGGATCGGGTTTAATGCCGGTTCCACCACTGCAGCCTCTGTCGATATTGGCTGGATTGCCATGAATACGCTGCTGGCAGCTTCGGCTGGAGCAATTGGGGCGATGTTCACCTCTTGGGTTCATTTTGGCAAGCCGGATATGACCTTTGTCGCCAACGGGGTGCTGGCGGGCTTGGTGGGCATCACTGCCCCTTGCAATACAGTTCATCCGCTGGGGGCCTTGATCATTGGCTCGGTGGCCGGAATCCTCGTGGTGCTCTCCGCGGTGATTTTGGATACGGCGCTGAAAATTGATGACCCAGTGGGCGCGGTTTCCGTGCATGGCACCTGTGGTATCTGGGGGGTGTTGGCAGCAGGGATCCCTTGGTTTGCTCACGCCAATTCAGAGGTTACCTGGGCACAGTTCGGCGTGCAGGTGGTAGGCGCTCTCGCTCTCTTCTTCTGGCCCTTCATCACCTGTCTAATCCTGTTTTTAATCCTCAAGGTAACTGTTGGCTTGCGCGTCAGCGCCGAGGAAGAGATTGCCGGTTTGGATGTGGGCGAGCACGGCAACATAGCCTACCCTGACTTCGTTACTGCTGCCACCGAGGTGGAGGGAGCTTGAGCTGTTGCGCTCGGTTCGACGGGAGGCTGTCGGATCTGAGCGACACGGGACTGAAAATCAAGAGAGGGGGTCAGGTCTGGCCCTCTCTTTTGTGGCTTGTTGATGTATTTGGTGGCATTGGTGTAGGTGGTTACGGGTAGGAGGGGAGAAATAGCTCAAAATCGAGGTGTGGGACTTGGAATCGAGATGAAAAGTCAGATAGGTGAGACTGTTTTCTCTCGTCTTCGGCAGGGGATCCTTTTGGGTTTGAGGACAGGGGGGAAAGTCCTGCTGGGGGTTGGAGCTTTGCTGGGGTTGGGAAGTTTGGTTGCCCCGCCTGCTCTGGCCCAGACGGATCTCACGGCTCTGGAACAGGCTCTCCCACCCGAGGCTTGGGCTGAGCTACAAACCTTACTGAAAACTCAGCAATACCATGCCGACATCGTCTGGACAACGGTGGCCGGGGCGCTGGTGTTTTTCATGCAGGCGGGCTTTGCCATGGTGGAGGCGGGCTTCACGCGGGCTAAAAATGCTACCAACATTGTCCTGAAGAACCTGATGGACTTCTGCTTCGGGGCCTGCGCTTTTTGGTTTTTGGGGTTTGGGCTGATGTTCGGATCCCATGTGGCCGGTTTTTTGGGCACCAACTGGTTTTTTTTCAACTGGCAACAGGGAGCTGAAGCCGGCAGTCAAAACGATGCTTGGCCTTTCACGTTCTTCTGTTTCCAACTGGTGTTTGCCGCCACCGCTGCCACCATTGTCTCCGGGGCAATGGCGGAACGCACCCGCTTTTTGGCTTATTTGATTTACTCCATCGTCATCTCTGGGGCGATCTACGATTTACTCCATCGTCATCTCTGGGGCGATCTACCCGATTTCCGGGGGCTGGGCCTGGAATGGCCTGTTTGCCGACTACAACGGTGGTACAGCCGGCTGGCTGGAAAACCTGGGCTACATTGACTTTGCCGGGTCGGGGGTGGTGCACTTGGTGGGTGGGGCTGCAGCTTTTGCGGGAACTTTGGTGTTGGGGCCGCGCTTGGGCAAGTATGGTCCCAATGGGGAGCCGCGGGCTATTCCCGGGCATAGCTTACCCTTGGGCATGTTGGGGGCGTTGATCCTGTGGCTGGGCTGGATTGGCTTTAATGCCGGCTCTACAACGGCAGCGATTCCTGATATTGGCTGGATTGCTTTCAATACCTATTTGGCCGGGGCGGCAGGAGCCATCGGCGCTCTCTGTACTTCCTGGGCCATTTTTACCAAGCCGGACATGACGTTTGCAGCCAATGGGACACTGGCGGGGCTGGTGGGCATTACTGCTCCTTGCAACACTGTTCATCCTTTGGGGGCAATCCTTATCGGCTCGGTGGCCGGGGTGTTGGTGGTGTTGTCGGTGCTGTTTATCGAGGGCACCTTGAAGGTGGATGACCCGGTGGGGGCGGTGTCGGTACATGGGGTGTGCGGCGCTTGGGGGGTCATTGCTGCAGGGATCCCGTGGTTTGCCCATGCGGAAGCGGGGGTGACTTGGGCGGTGTTGCCGGTACAGATTCTGGGGGTTATTGCCCTGGGAGGATGGTCTTTTATCTGTTGTCTGGCTTTGTTTTTGATTTTGAAGGGCACCATCGGTCTGCGCGTCTCGGCAGAAGAAGAGTTGGCCGGCTTGGATATTGGCGAGCACGGCAACATTGCCTACCCTGACTTTGTCACTGCTTCGGGAGAGTTGGAAGGTTGAGTTGAGCAGTACACTGGGATCCGGTTGAATGCGCTTTTGGATCCCATGCACCTTCTGATCCCGGCGGCTGGCAGCGGCAAGCGAATGGGAGCTGCTGTCAATAAGCTGTTGCTGCCGCTCTTGGGTCAGCCGATTTTGGCTTGGACGTTGCAGGCTGCGGATCGAGCCAGCTCCATCGAGTGGATCGGCATTCTCTCCCAACCCGGCGATTGGCCGGCCATCGAGCAGATCCTGGCGGCAATGGATCTGTCCACGCCGGTGCAGCTTTTACAAGGGGGGGCGACGCGGCAGGAGTCGGTTTACAGGGGGGTTGAGTATCTCTATAACCTGGGAACAGTAGAGCGGGTGTTGATCCACGATGGGGCCCGCTGCCTAGCTACCCCTAAGTTGTTCGATCGCTGTAGTGCTGCTTTGCAGCAGGTGGATGGTCTCATCGCGGGGATCCCTGTCAAGGACACGATTAAAGTCGCTGAGGCAGGCCCAAAAGGGATCCAAATTCAGTCAACCCCAGAACGCAGCCGGCTGTGGGCAGCGCAAACGCCGCAGGGGTTTCGCCTGTCGATGCTATGGCAAGCCCATCGGGAGGCTCTGGCCCAGGGTTGGCAGGTAACCGATGATGCAGCCCTATTCGAGAAGCTGGGTTGGCCAGTCTACATCGTCGAAGGGGAGGAATCCAATCTGAAGCTAACCACCCCCCTGGATGTGTTGCTGGCCGCACAAATCCTGCAGCAGCGTCTCGGACCAGCGCGTTAGCTCAATTCAATCCCGGTAGGGCCAGTCTCAACCTTGGGAATTAAAAGTAGGGAGGAAGAAATCTAGGTTCACTAAGAGCACTTTGATCACCCCATCTCTTGTGGTCCGTTGGAAATGAAAATGATAAGTCTGGCTGTTTAGAATCTAATGCACCCAAGACACCTGAAACCAAGCAAAAGATGAGATTAATGCACTTTTCACTTTCTTCATAAACTTGCCGTTCTGAGAACCGAACTACAACCCAGCCTCTATCCGCTAGATAAGCATCACGCTTACTTTGCTTAGGATCATTCACAGTACGGGCTGGCCTACACAGATTACCTTCAAGAAACCATGGCTCATCAATTTCAATGTCAATGAGTAAAACGAGTGATCTTTTTCCATCTCTAGATACCTGCATTGCGATATCAGGGGTATAGCACCGGACACTAGACTGCTCTATGCACCAGCACCAGTTGCCCATGCCGATTGCAGCTTGCCCATCAAAGGCTGGGGTAGCTCGGGTAGATTTGGCCTAACAGGGCGTTCCGGCATTCGAGGTAGTTCAGGTTCCGTTGGGCGCTCCGGCATCTGTGGCGGCTCCGGCTCCAGCGGACGGGCAGGCATCTGTGGCGGCTCAGGCTCCAGCGGGCAAGGTGGGAGATCTGGCCCCCTCAAGAGGAGAGCATGCCTCTAACCCCCAAAACCCTGAACTTTGCTGAATTTACTGAGCTTTAGGCGGTTTGGCAAAAGTCATTGAGAGGGATATAGTAGACCAAGTTTCCCCCTGATCCTTGAGTCCACCGCAACGGTTGCCGGGAAGTGAAGGGGGAAAGCGCTCGGGGGGTATTCCTCAGGGCTTTGCGGGATACCGCCTTCCTGCTCAGAGATAGGCAGGATGCGATCGCTTCTTTCCTGAACCATGTTCAGGAGAGTTCAGCGTGAATGTATCAGCAATCGGCTGGGGTAAAACAACGTAGGGATAATAGTCTTCCCGAACGTACCTTAAGATGGGATGCGAGTGCCTGTCGTGATCTTGCATGCTTGAGCCTCCAGATAAGTTCCCTTGGAATCCAGTTTGAAAAGACTTTGGAAAAGGGATCTTCAAAGAGGCCCTTGAAGGGGTAGGAAGCAAGCAAATGCGCGAACCGACGTCGTGGCCTGTCTACATTGTCGGGGCTGGCCCCGGGGATCCGGAGCTGATTACCCTGCGGGGGCAAAGACTGCTGGCAGAAGCCGATGTAGTGTTCTACACAGGTTCTTTGGTGCCAGAGGGAGTGCTGGCCCATTGTCGCCCTGGGGTTGAGGCCATTGACACCCGCTCCTTCACGCTGGAAACGCTGCTGCCGCAAATTGTGGAACGGGTCAAGGCGGGGCGGCGGGTGGTGCGGCTGCAGGATGGGGATCCCTGCCTTTACGGCGCTCTGCACGAGCTGCTGATCCGGCTGGCGGAGGCAGGGATCCCTTTTGAGATCGTGCCGGGAGTAAGCGCCTTTCAATTGGCAGCCGCCCGTTTGCAGGTGGAGTTGACCATACCCAAGTTGGTACAGACGATTATCCTCACCCGCGCCAGCGGTCGCACCCAGGTACCGGAAGCAGAAGCCCTGGCCAGTCTGGCAGCCCACCGCGCCTCTTTGTGTCTATATCTGAGCGCCCGCCACGTAGAACAAGCGCAGGCAGATCTGCTGGCTCACTACCCCGCCGATACCCCGGTTGCCGTTTGTTATCGCTTGGGTTGGCCGGACGAACAGATCTGGCTGGGATCCCTGGCCGAGATGGCCGCCCTCACCCGGCAAGCCGGCTTAGAACGCACAGTGCTCTATCTCGTCAGCCCTGCCTTGAAAGGCTTGTCAAGCTCCAGATCTGCCCGCTCGCGGCTCTACAGCCCTGACCACACCCACCTCTTCCGTCCCAGAATGGGCCGGCAGCCCCGTTTGTAACAGGCTCTTTCAGTATATTGACGGACTCCGGCAGATTGAGCACAATGAGGCAGCAAGATGAGGTCAGAGGCCTGGACTTCTGGCGAGGGGGTACTCGTTTTTGCCGAGAGAAGCGGATCCCTCTTGGATTGGAGTTGTTACAAGACCATTTTTTCACTCTCTAACTTAACTTTGCGAACTCTAACTTTATGGCTGGCTCATCTGCTGCTCGCAGCGTGGAAACCCTGATCAAGGCTCTGCAGAAGGCCCTTGCCCCCCTGCCAACCCGTTCGGCCCTGAAGCAAGATGTCCTTTACCTCATGGTGGATCTCCCACGGCAGGGGATGTTTAGCCGCTCTATGGTGTTGCATCGAGTTGCCAGCCAATTGGGGGGCTTGCCTGTGCAGGGAGTTAGCCAACTGGTGGTGTACGGTCGGCTTCAGGGGGAAACACAGCCGCAGTGGAAAAAAGTCTTCTACTTGTCCTCTGGGGAAAGCAGTGCCGATGCCACGCAGATTGTATTACCGGGCACCAAGATTTCTGAGATCAAGGTGCTGGAGGCCCAAAAACCTGTTGTGGATCCCGACCACAACTCCGATTTTCGCAAAGTTAAAACTCTGGGGGCACCGGTTCCCAAAATTCAGAAAGAGCGCTGGCCAGAAGCGGCTCCAAGCCAGGCCTCGGTTGGCCATGCCCCTTCCCAAGACGGGATCCCGACCCCTCTGCCTACAACTGCTCGCCCCAGTTCTCCTATCGACGTTCTGGCCAACTTTCCGACACTTGATCAATGGTTGCACAGGCCTGCTCTAAGGCCCTTCTTGGGGGGAGCTCTGGCTTTGTCTCTCCTGCTGGGGGCTGGGTTGGTGG
This sequence comes from Thermostichus sp. MS-CIW-26, assembly GCF_054059115.1. Classification (NCBI taxonomy): domain Bacteria; kingdom Bacillati; phylum Cyanobacteriota; class Cyanophyceae; order Thermostichales; family Thermostichaceae; genus Thermostichus; species Thermostichus sp. MS-CIW-26. The sequence continues at coordinate 4,318 of NZ_JBSSBV010000048.1, read as the reverse complement.
TGCGCTCTTTTGGGCAAGCCGATGTTCCTGCCCGAGCCAGATCGCTGGGGCTGGGGATCCCGCTGTTGATCTTGGCTGCAGGGGGGGGCTGGCTGGGTTGGCAAGGCCGGCGTGCCATCAACACCTTTGAGCGGGAGGGATCCCAGGATCCCTTTACAGAAGGGCTTTCCTTTTTACAGGCCAATCCAATTCCTGAGGCGGTGAAGCGGTTTCGGGAGGCCGTGCGGCAACAGCCGAATCATGTCGAGGCCCACGTTGAGCTGGCCCATCTGTTGGCGAAAACCAACCGACTGCAGGTCGAGGCCCACGTTGAGCTGGCCCATCTGTTGGCGAAAACCAACCGACTGCAGGAGGCATTGAGCCACTACCAACAGGCCAAACGCCTGAACCCGAACTTGAGCGGCATCAACACCCACCTGGTGGAAACCCTGAAGGCCCTGGCGCGGCAGTGGTTGGCCCAGCATCAGCCGGATGAAGTCTTGATCCATTTGCCCGAAGCGCTGCCCCTCACCCAGGGATCCGCCCAAGCTGAGATCTATAGCCTGCTCGGCCAAGCCTGGGCAGAGAAGGGCAACTGGGCAGAAGCGTTAGCTCAGCAACAAAAGGCCCTGGGGCTGGATCCCCACTTCAGCGAGGCCCATCTTTGCGTTGCTCAAATTCACCTCAAGCTGGGGCAATGGGACGAGGCCATCGATTCCTGTTGGGCTGCTTTGGAGTTGAATGATCGCCTGGGCCTGGGCCACGCCGTGATGGGACAAGCGCTGATGCGCAAAGGACAGCTAAAAGCGGCAATCGCAGCCTTCCGAACTGCTCTCAACCTGGATCTCGCTCCTGAGTTGGCAGCCGGTGTGCGGGTGGATCTGGGTTTGGCAATGGTGCATGCAGGTCATCTGGCTCAAGCCAGCCAGGAGTTCAGCCAGGTGGTCTTCAATGGTCAGTTCAAAAGACAGCAGGCTCGCGCCTACTACGGCTTGGGCCTGGTGTTGGCAAGCCAAGAGCAATACAGCGAAGCTGTGAAGAACTACCGGCGGGCTTTGGAGCTGGCCCCCGATCTGCACGCAGCGATGGCCGCCATTGGCCTAGCCTACTTGGGGCCCAAACAACGGGATGCCTCTGGGCGCAAGTTCATCCAGCCCCAACAGTTGCAGCAGGCTATGCAGCAGTTTGAACAGGCCCTCCAAGGAGATTCAGAGTTGCCGGAAGCTCACTTTGGCCTGGGCGAAGTGGCGCGCATCAAGGGGGATCTAACCTCGGCGGAGGCCAGCTATCGACGGGCCATTCGCAGCAATGGCAGCTATGGAGCAGCTCACTATCGTCTGGGATCCATCCTTGCCCGCCAAGGCAAGCTGGAGCAGGCCATTGAACACTTTCGCTCGGCTTTGGAAATCGCTCCCAACTTCTCCGAAGCCAGAGTGAGCCTGCAACGGCTTCTCTCCAAACAGATGGAAGAGGCCCATACCGGCCTACTCGTCCCGTAAGGTGGGATAGGATCTTCCAGTTAAGGTTCTCTCAACCCATGACACCAACGCCAGGTTGGGTGGTCAGCCCTGCAACCGCCATCCAGCTCATCCAACAAGGGGCAACGCTTCTGGATGCACGCAGTGCGGAATTGCAAGCCGACGGGATCCTGAAGGGTTCAATTCCGGTGAACTGGACGGAGTTTACTCAACCAGAGGCTGCCAACAGCGGCAAGCTGTTGGCAGATGATGTCCTTCTCACCGAAAAGCTGCAGGGCCTTGGCGTGTTTCAGGGGCGTCCGGTGGTAGTTGCTGCCGATCCGCTACAGGGCTGGGGAGAAGATGGCTGGATCGTTTGGATGTTGCGCAGCTTGGGTCATCCCCAGGCAGTCATGGTGGACGGGGGCTATCCGGCCCTGGTGAAGGAGGGAGTGCTGACCACAACCCGACAAAGCGCCGACGAACCGCAACGGGGCGACTTTGTAGTGCGGCGAACCGACCGGTGGGAGATCGACCGGGACACTCTGCGGGCCAGCCTTGGCTCCGACCGTGTGGCCATCCTCGACAGTCGCGAAGCCCAAGAATACAAGGGAGCCACCCCCTATGGTGAGGCGCGCGGTGGACACATCCCCGGCGCTGTGCATCTCTACTACAAGGAGCTGATGGATGCGGCGGGATCCCTATTGCCGCCCGATGAAATTCACGCCCGCCTGCAAAAAGCCGGGATCCCTCCGGAAGCCGAGATCATTGCCTACTGCACAGCTGGGGTTCGCTCCGCTTGGGTCACGGTGGTTTTAACCCATTTGGGCCGGCAGGCCAAAAGCTATTCCGGTTCCATCCTGGAATGGGCAGCCGGGGATCCCCAGGAGTTCCCGCTCCAGCCATGAGGGGATCCCTGCCCACTGTGATCTTGGCCGGATGTGGCTATGGAGCCATCGACGCCTTGCGGGCGCTCAAAGGGCAGGCACGGGTGATCGCCATCAACCCCTATCCCTACAGTGTTAATTCAGGCATGTCCACGCGGCTGCTGAGTGGTCGGTTTTCTCTGGAGCTGGTGCGGATCCCTTTGCTGGAGCATATTCAAGCCAACGGCGCCCAGTTTTTGCCGGGGCGAGTCACCCACATCCAACCCGAAGCTCGAACCCTGACCCTGGAGAGTGAAGCCGGGATCCAAACTCTGGCCTACGACTATCTGTTGGTGAATGTGGGCCGGGAGTTGCGCCCCATCGATGGGATCCAACATGCCTTTACCATTCGACCGGCAGAACAATTGGTGGCCGCCCAAACCTGGATCCGGCAGTGCTGGCAACGGGCAGCCCAGGGGGATCCGACGCCGGGTCTGTTGACCTTTGTGGTAGCGGGAGGAGGCTGTACCGGCACAGAGCTGATGGGGGAACTCTACGATCTTTGCCGGGAAATGAGCGCAGAAACAGGGATCCCCTTGGCTCAAGCCCGGCTGATCTTGATCCATCGCCAGGCCCATCTGGTCGAGGGCTTCTCGGAACCCTTCCGCCGGGCGGTGGAAAGGGAAATCCGCCATCTGGGGGTGGAAATCTGGGCCGGATGTCAGGTGAAAGCCTTTGGGCCGGAGCACGTGTGGCTCTCGGATGGCACCGAGTTGATAGCTCAGACCCGCCTGTGGGCAGGTGGCTTCCAGGTGCCGAGCTGGTTGAGCACCTGCGGCTTGCCAACAGGGCCGACGGGAGCCCTGCTCGTGGACAAATACCTGCGGGTGCAAGGCTCAGAGCACATCTTGGCGGTGGGGGACTGCGCTGACTTTGTTTGGGGATCCCGCCTCTTGCCCAAGATCGGCGTGTACGCGGTGCGCCAGGGGCCAATTGCAGCCCAAAACCTGCTGCGGCTCATCCGCGGCCAACCTCTGATCCCCTACCGACCGCAGGCCACGGTTTTTGTTTGTGTAACGGTGGGGAACCGCGTTGCCGTTGCCGAGAAAGGCAGGCTGGTCTGGCGCGGCTATTCAGCCACGGTGCTGAAGAACTTTTTTGATTGGCTGTACATGCGCAAACTTAAGCCCCTGCGCTGGCAGGAGTTTTTCTACTGACTCAAGCTCTACCAAGAACGGGGTTAAGATCAAAACCAGATGGGCCAGGTCGGGCTCGCTTCCCAAATCCTGAATATCTGAGAACTATGGCTATTCCCGGCGGCAATGGGCTATGAGCGGATCGACTTTTGCCGACCGGCCAGAGCAGCGACCAACCAGGAGCAACAATGCCTCTAGATAACCTGCGCGGACTCTATCAGCAAGTCATTCTGGAGCGGTACAAAAAGCCCCACAACTTCGGCAGAGTGGATCCCGTCCACCGCCACCAGCGCGGCCACAACCCCTCCTGCGGCGACACCATCGACCTCACCTTGCAACTGGATCCCAGCCAGGAGCGGATTGTCGATATCAAATTCGAGGGGGCAGGCTGTGCCATTGCCCTGGCCTCTGCCGATCTCATGGCGGATGCGGTGCGGGGGCGCACCATCCCCGAAGCTCTGCAGTTGGTGGAGCGCTTCCAAGCCATGATGCGCGGTGGCGAAGAGTTCCCGCGGGAGCAACGGGCTTTGAACGCCATGAAAGGGGTAGCCCAATTTCCAGTGCGCATCAAATGCGCCAACCTGGCCTGGCATGCGCTCAAATACGCGCTGGAATCGCCCGAACCCCAGGCCAATGGGTCGGCCTTTGTGAGCAACGAAAACACCGACTGACCAAAAGGCGCGGCAAGCCCCGTCCTTCAGGGCGGGGAAGGATAGCGCCGACCATAGCCGACGCCCTTTAAAAACGCAGTGTCGGCCATGTGAATATCGTTGTCATCACGCATAGGCCAAGAATACGATTGAGCGGTGCAACGACTTCA
>NZ_JBSSBV010000047.1:0-20590 GCF_054059115.1 Thermostichus sp. MS-CIW-26 | reverse complement strand
TTTCTCGTTTTGACAAATTGGCCAGGAACTTCTTGAGTTTTCTCTATCTCGTCAGTGCTCTCTTTTGGCTCAAATGAAAGATCAACACAACCTAGGTTACTTCCGTATGCAAAATACCACTGCTCACTCATCTCTAGTTCCCTTGGTGTCGGGTGAACCCGCCTACCCAGAATTACACTGAGATATTGAGCACATTAGCATCACGGGATCCCGCCCCTCCATGAGCTACTTGGTTATCGACACCGAGGGCAACGCCAACCTGGAAGAGATCGCCCTTATCGACAGCAGCGGCAAGCTTATTTACCATGCCTACACCCAAGAATACTCGCCCCACCACCCCCAGCCCAAACCTTTGGCCCAAATCGTTGCTGACCTGCGGCGCTTGGCACAAGGCAAGACTCTTGTTTTCCACCATGCAGATCACGACCTAAAAATCCTTAAACAAGCCTTTGACCAAGTTAACCAAGATTGGCTTCCTAACCCCATCTTCTGTACTTGGTCAGCCGCCAAGCAATGTTTTCCCAACCTTGCCGGTTACAGCCTAGAGTATCTCAGCAAACATCTCGGGATCCAACTGGAGAGCGGTTACTTCAACTCCAAACTGGCCCACGACGCCAGCTACGATGCCCTCTTTACCTACCACCTCTATCGCCACCTCACCCACGCTCAGCTCAAAGCCCAGAATGTTCCCAATCCTTTCGCCAACAGCAGAGTTGACAATCCCTTTCAGCATTATCCCGACGAGACCACCATCTATCAGCCTCAGTACCAGCAGCTCACTGCCACCCTACAGGACATCCAACGGGATCCCAACCACCAGAGCCGAGGGGTTGTCTTACTGGGAGAACCTGGATCCGGCAAGACCCACCTGATCATGCGGGTGGCCCAAAACCTCCTGCGCCACAACTGTCTCCTGTTTATCCCTCAGCCCACCCATCCCGACAACATCTACCACCACATCTACAGCCACACCCTGGAATCCCTGCGCGAACGGGTAGATGCCCATCACCACACCCAGCTCGACTACTTGATTGCCAAGAGCTTTGTGGAAATCTTGAAAACCTTCCCCCAAACCTCAAAAACTGAAGAGCTTCTCTCCCTTCTCACGGCGGATCCCCTCAACCTCTTTCATCGCCTGGGAGCAGAAGGCACCGAGCGTCGTCGTCAACAATGGCAAGCCATTGAAAAACTGGTTCTGCGCTGGTGGGCAGAGCAAAACTTCCTTACCGGTTCCACCGAAAACATTCTCAAGGGCATCATCAAATACTGCAGCTACAGGGATCCCAACCGCCGTCAACAGATCATCCGCTGGCTCAGCGGTACCGACCTGGATCCCGAGGATACCGGCTTGATTGGGTTGCCCCCCTGGAGTGCAGATCTCGACCGCAACACCTTTGCTCTAGAAGGAATGAAAGTCATCGGCAGGCTCTCGCTGCTTGACCGACCTCTCATTATTGTCTTTGACCAATTGGAAGCTTTGGGCCGAGAAGAAAATCGAGATATCCTCCTCAACTTGGGCGATGCCCTGAAAGAGCTTTTTACCCGTATCCCCAACAGTCTGTTTATCCTCAATCTGTTCCCCGACCGTTGGCAACATTTCCAAACCCAATTTGACCGGGCTACCGTCGATCGCCTCTCCCAAACCGTCCTCTCCCTAGATCTCCCCTCTCTTCCCCAGCTTCAAGCCCTTCTCCAGAGCCGCCTGCCTTCAGGGATCCACCTCCAAGCTCTCTTTACCGCCGATGACCTCAGCGATATCCTCAGCCAACCCTCCATCCGGGCCATTCTCAACCGGGCCTCAGCCTACTATCGCCACTACATCAACGGGATCCCTCTCCCTCCCCAGGTGCAAGTTGTACCCACTGCCAGCAATCTAGCCGCCCGTGTCCAGCGGCTCGAGACTGAGCTGCAAACCCTCAAACAACTGCTCATCCCCCTTCTTCCTGCCCAGAGTCTCCTTGCTGTAGCTCCGCCTCTCCAGCCACCCAGCCTCTCTGAGGATCCTGCCGAAGTCTTGGAACCCTACCTCCGTGATACCGAGGCCCAGCTTCGTGCCAGCTACCCCCAAGAGGCGATTATGGACAGCACAGCTGATATCGGCAAATTGCGCACCATCGTCAATGCCCTGCAAGGGATCCATCCTGTCCCCATGAGTGCCCTGAAGCTGGGCAAACACAAGCTTCCAGATCACCTCTATTTCTCCGACCAGAAGCGGGTGATCGCCTTTATCCAAGTGGATCCCGGCAGCATGTGTGGACAGCTCAAGAACTTCAACCAATTGGTGATTGCTCACCCTGAGCTTCAGTTTCTTTTGCTACGGGATGCCCGCCTTAAGCCTCCTTCCAAAAAGGCTACCGCCACCAAAGAGGCCTTGGCTGCCCTCAACAACAGCCCTAATGGCAAGTATAAGCTGCTCACCAAAGAGGATCGCATTCACCTGGAGCTGATGTACAGAATGATCACCGACATCCAAAACCGCGACTTGGAGCTAGACCTGACCTCAGCCGTTCGGTACTATCTTGAGCATAGGGATCCCCCCCTTATTGCCTGGATCCTGGGCCGTGATTAAGCGCTCCAGATCCGTCGAAACCCCATGTTGTTCAAGGTCGGCTCCGCATCGGGATCCAGCACCGTAAAACCGGGATCCCATATTGTCCGGCCAAGCTTGTGACCTGATTCTTAAGGCTGCCGATCAACGGAGCCAATGGCAAGGGATTGACAGCGGAGCCAAAGTACCTCAAAGTTTCCGGCATAGTGGGCTTTGTCCGGCCCAAGCCCTCCCCTGATTACTCAGTATCGGAGCGGCGGGATTTGAACCCACGACCCCCACTACCCCAAAGTGGTGCGCTACCAAGCTGCGCTACGCCCCGACGCACTTACGGGTAGAAGCCCATGAAGCGCCTAGCTAGTCTAGCATCGGATCGCGGCCAGAGTTAACCCCAAGCTGCGGGATCCCGTGGAAAACATGCTAGCTTAGTTAAGCCGTTAAGAAATCGCACGCCTGAACCACCGGGTGTCCTTACAGCCCTTTCGCGGTTTGCTGCAACAACTCCTGAGTTCCTTGCCAATGGGGGTAGAGCGCTCTGTGCAGGTAACCGGCGGGAAGGCCGTAACTGGGATCCGTTCGGGCGGAGGCTAACCCGTAGGAGAGGAAAAACTCATGAGCGTAGTCAGTTTGCCTCAACTGTTGGAGGCAGGGGTTCACTTCGGCCACAAGGCCAGCCGCTGGAACCCGAAAATGCGGCCCTACATCTTTACCGAGCGGAACGGCATCCACATTATCGATTTGGTGCAGACGGCCCGCTATCTGAACGAAGCCTACGAGTATGTGCGGGATGCTGCTGACAGGGGTTGGCGCTTCCTGTTTGTGGGCACCAAACGGCAAGCTGCCGGGATCATCGCTCAAGAGGCTCGTCGCTGTGGCAGCTACTATGTCAACCAGCGCTGGTTGGGGGGTATGCTCACCAACTGGGCCACCATCAAAACCCGCATCGACCGCCTCAAAGAAATTGAGGAGATGGAGAGCAGCGGTCTTCTGGATCGCCTGCCCAAACAAGAGGCCAGCCGTCTGCGGCGAGAGTTGGCCAGGTTGGAAAAGTACTTAGGCGGCATTAAAACGATGCGCAAGCTCCCCGATGCGGTGATCATCGTCGATCAGCGGCGGGAGGCCAACGCCGTTCAGGAATGTATCAAGCTGAACATCCCGATCATCTCACTGCTGGACACCAACTGCGACCCCGATCTCAGCGATATCTTTATCCCCTCTAACGACGATGCCATTCGAGCGATTAAGCTGATTGTAGGCAAGCTGGCGGATGCCATCTACGAAGGGCGGCATGGGCAGCTCGACACCGTTGAGGAGGATGAGTACGACTACGAAGGGGCGATGGATCTGGACGACGACATTCTGGAAGACATGGAGGACGAAGAAGAAGGAGAAGCCGAGGAAGGCTAGACCGAGGGCAGGGATCCCGTGCAATCCGGACACTTCCCTGCCTATTCCCTATCCAGAGGCGTGTATTCTTGAAATCTAGGTTTACAATTCTACCGAAGCCCGCTCATTCTCACTCATATCCCGCCACATTCTTCCCGTTCTTTCATTCGAGGAGCCCTCATGAGCATTGATGCCAAACTGGTCAAAGAGCTGCGCGAAAAGACGGGCGCAGGCATGATGGACTGCAAAAAAGCCCTGGAAGATTCCGGTGGCGATATGGAGAAAGCCATCACCTGGCTGCGACAGAAAGGGTTGGCAGGGGCAGCCAAAAAGGCCAGTCGCGTCGCGGCAGAGGGGGCAGTTGACAGCTACATCCACTTCGGCAATCGAATTGGGGTGTTGGTGGAAGTGAACTGCGAGACGGACTTCGTGGCCCGCAACGAAGATTTCAAGAAATTGGTGCAAGACATCGCCAAGCAGATTGCCGCCTGCCAAAACGTAGAATACGTCAGCGTTGACCAGATCCCTGCTGAAGTGGTAGAGCGGGAAAAAGCCATTGAAATGGGCAAAGAAGATCTGGCCAATAAGCCGGAGAACATACGCGAGAAGATCGTGCAAGGTCGCATCGAAAAGCGACTGAAAGAATTGTCTCTGTTGGATCAACCCTTCATTAAAGATTCCTCGATCACCGTAGAGGAATTGGTGAAGCAGCACATTGCCAAACTGGGGGAAAACATTCGGGTGCGGCGGTTTGTGCGCTTTGTCCTGGGAGAGGGGATCGAGAAAGAAGAAGTGGATTTTGCTGCTGAGGTTGCCGCTCAAGCCGGTCTCAAGCCGGCAGAGGCCCCCAAAGTGGAAGAGACTCCACCCGCTCCTCCTGAAGAACCTGCCCCAGAACCGGCCCCTGCTGCCGAGAGCAAGCCGGCCAAAAAAGGCTCCGCCAAGAAAAAGAAATAGCCGGTCAAGGCTGAGCTGTAGGGCCATGTCGGCGGTGCAGAGGCGTTGAAACTGCGTTATGGAGAGTGTGGGCACCTCTATGTCGGCAGTTCTATAACCACTACGCTTGGGTATCCCTTGGGGGAAAGGCTAGGTTATGCATGCAAATGTTCTGATCCTCCCGCCTTGGCAGGGTTAACTCCAGCACGCTAAGGTAGCAGACGGCCTTTTTGGATCCCGGGCATGAGTTTTATCTTGCGCAATGCGTTAATTCCCACCGCCACCGGCTACGAAACCGCAGATGTGCGAATCGAGGGGGAACGGATTGCTGCCATAGGCAGAGGGTTACCCGCAACGGGCGCAGACAGCCTGGAACTGGATGCCAGTAACCAACTCTTGCTGCCGGGCTTTGTCAATGCCCACACCCATTCTTCCGAAATGTGGCAACGAGGGATCATACCGCCCTATCCGCTGGAGCTGTGGCTGGCACAACTGCACGAGTATGCGCCGCCGGATCCGGAAAAAATCTATCTCAGCGCGCTGGGGACGGCGGTGGAAACCCTGCTGACGGGGGGCACCTCGGTGGTGGATCATCTGGTGTTGATCCCAGGCCAAGAGTTGGCCACCATTGAGGCGGCGGTACGGGCCTACCGAGAAGTCGGGATCCGCGCCTTCGTGGGCCCCTTGATCCAGGATCAGGCTCTCTCTCGGGGGTTGCCCAGCAGCTCCTCTTGGGATCGGGAGCCGGAAACCTATCCCCTCTCCACAGCAGAGGTGCTGGCCATTGTGGAAGAGGCGGTGCAGCGCTTTCACCGGCCAGAAGAGGGCATTACCCTCATGGTGGCTCCCACAGGGATCCAACTGTGCTCAGACGAGCTGTTCAAGGGCTGTGCGGAGTTAAGCCAGAAGTATGACCTACCCCGCCACGCCCACCTGTTGGAAACCCGCGCCCAGCAGATGTTGGCCCAGGAAAAGTACGGCTGCAGCGCAGTCGAGCATCTGGAGCGCTTGGGCTACCTAGACCGGAAAACTTCCTTGGCCCACTGCGTCTGGCTCAGCGATGCCGATATCGAGATCTTGGCCCGCACCGGCTCTACCGTTGTTCACAACCCCCTGAGCAACCTGCGCCTAGGCAGCGGCATTGCCCCCATCTTGAAATACCGCCGGGCAGGGGTGAACGTGGCCTTTGGCTGCGATGGATCCGCCAGCAACGATTCGCAGGATTTGCTAGAGGCCATCAAAATCGGCACCATCCTTCACAACATCACCGATCCCGACTACCGCCACTGGATCTCGCCCCGCGAGAGTGTGGAGATGGCCTCCCGCGGTGGGGCCATTGGCCTGGGGCTAGGGGAGGAGCTGGGATCCCTGGAAGTGGGCAAGCAAGCGGATCTGGTGCTGTACGATCTCACCCAACTGTCGCTGTTGCCCCGTACCGATCCCATTGGGCTGCTGGTGTTGGGTCGGCCCACCCAGGCAGTGCATAGCGTTTGGGTGCGAGGAAAACAGGTAGTGTCCGGCGGAGCCGTGACGACGGTGGATGTGGCCAAGCTGCGGCAGGATCTGTTTGCCCACAGCACCTGGGATCCCTTCCGCCGATCCCAGCAGGCAGAGCATCTGGAAGCTCGTTATCGTCGGGTGATGGGCTTGCCAAAGTAGCGTTGGATGTCCCTGTGTGGCCAGAAGAAGCAGACCGGGCCAGCATCACAGAGCAGGTGAAACGACAGGCCCTGGCCCTGGGTTTTGACAAAGTCGGCATTGCCAGCACAGAGGATCCCCCCGACTTGCGGGGCCTGCAAGCTTGGCTGGCTGCGGGCATGGCCGCCGACATGGCCTGGATGGCGGATCCTAGGCGAATGGATCCAAAGCAGGTGCTGCCGGGGGTGCAGTCGTTGGTCTGTGTGGCTTTGAATTACTACACCCCCATCCGCCACAGCCAGGATCCCGGCAAGGGCAAGATCTCCCGCTACGCCTGGGGGCGAGATTATCACCGCGTGTTGGGGCGGCGGCTGAAGCAGCTCCACCTCTGGATGCAAGCGCAATTTCCGAACTACCGCGGTCGATGCTATGTCGATACCGGCCCGGTTGCGGAAAAGCCCTGGGCCATGCAGGCGGGCTTGGGTTGGATCGGCAAAAACAGCCTGTTGCTCACCCGCGAGTACGGCTCCTGGATTTTTCTGGGGGTCATCCTGACCACCCTTAAGCTGGTTCCTGACCAGCCCCACGCCACCCACTGCGGCACCTGCACCCGCTGCCTAGAGGCTTGCCCCACTCAGGCCATCGTCAGTCCGGGGGTGGTGGATTCCCGCCGCTGCATCGCCTATCACACCCTAGAAAGCCACGCTGAGCGGATCCCTGCAGAAATTGCCCAAAACCTGCACAACTGGGTGGCTGGCTGCGACATTTGCCAAGAGGTCTGCCCTTGGAACCAACGCTTTGCCCAACCCAGCCGGATCCCGGATTTTCAGCCCTACTCTTGGAATGTTGCCCCTGATCTCCAGGAGCTGGCCCGGATCAATGATCGGGAATTCGACCACAAGTTTCCGGCCTCTGCCCTGCGCCGGCTCAAGGCCCACCGCCTGCGCCGCAACGCCCAAGCAGCCCTGGAAGGCAATTCCAGCTCTGCAGCTGGCAGCAACGATTTGGAAGCCCCCTCTACTTAACTTGGATACGCTTTCCTAGCAGGATCTTGCGGCCTCGAGGCCGGCGCCAGAAAATGGTGGGGCTATTGTCTCTGGGCCAGGGACGCAAGCTAACATACATGCCCTACCCTCTTTCTGAGGCCACAGTGCTGGGCCGCCATGGTCTTGCTCTCGTGGGAGCGGTTTTGCGCAAAGGACGTGTGGACTTGGTGCAGGAGTTTACCCACCGCTTTGTTTGAGCTGGATCGACTCAAACACAGTAGCCCCACCTAAAACACGGTCATTTCAAGCTAGATTAGGACACTGATACATTCACGCTGAACTCTCCTGAACATGGTTCAGGAAAGAAGCGATCGCATCCTGCCTATCTCTGAGCAGGAAGGCGGTATCCCGCAAAGCCCTGAGGAATACCCCCCGAGCGCTTTCCCCCTTCACTTCCCGGCAACCGTTGCGGTGGACTCAAGGATCAGGGGGAAACTTGGTCTACTATATCCCTCTCAATGACTTTTGCCAAACCGCCTAAAGCTCAGTAAATTCAGCAAAGTTCAGGGTTTTGGGGGTTAGAGGCATGCTCCCTGAACGCTCGGCGCCGCTTCCGCGACCATCCCTGGCTCCTTTCCCTCTGGGAGAGGGGGCAATGCAAACAACTGTAGATTTGTACTGAGATGACCTTGAGAGTTTTGGACTAGAGCTGGGTGGAGCTCTCCTAAGACTAGGTAGCCCGTAGCTGCACCGGCATAACCAAATAACAGAGCCGCATTGCCCCAAGGGGCTTCCAGATGGCCGGCTGCGTGGCACCGTTTAGCTCCAGGCTCACCTGCTGCGTATGAAACACCCTGAGGGCATCCAGCAGGTAACGCACGTTGAAGGCCAGCTCCAGGTCAGGACCAGACATCTGCACTGGCAACGATTCCTCGCCACTGCCCACATCGGGCGCCTCGGTGCTGATGCGCAGGGTTTGGGTTGCGGCAGAAAGATTGAACTTGACGATGTCGTTTCTTTGGGCAGCAAGTACTCCCACCCGTTCCAGCGACTCAATCAAAGGCCGACGCTCCAGGGTTATCTGCCGCTCAAATTGCCTGGGAATCAGGCGGTTGTAGTCGGGATATTGGCCCTCCAAAAGGCGGCTGGTGATCCGCTGTTGGCACTGCGTTTTGCTGGCGCGAGGAGGCAGCACAAACTGCACCTGGGATCGGTCAAACCTCAGCTCCACCGTAGAGGCGACGGTCTGGGTGCCGAGGATGCGCTCCACCTCTCGCAAAGTGCGAGCGGGAATGGTGAAATCCAACCCTATTTCCCCATGGGCCGAAGCAACCGGGATCCCTTCGGCCTCCACCTGCACCATCGCCAGACGGTGCCCATCGGTGGCTGCAAACTCCAGGCAAGGGGAATCCCCCGCCAAGAGCTTGACATGCACCCCTGTGAGCACCTGCTTGGTCTCATCTCCAGAGGCCGCAAAAAGGGTTTGGCCGATCCCTTGCAACAGGCTCTCGATGGGCAGCTCCAGGGCCTGAGCTGTTGGGCTTTCCTCCCCCACAAAATCGCCATCTGCGTCGGCGGTGCGGAGCAGTATTTCCGGTAGGGTGGGGTACTCTTCAGCCGACATGCTGCGCACTTGGTACTGGCCGGCTGCCGACATGAGAATCACAGGGGCACTCTCCTTGGCTTGGCTGCTCGCGTCAAGAGTCACTGGGCCGCTGGGCAGACGGCTGACGATGTCGCTGAGCAGCTTGGCCGGCAGGGTGGTGCGACCGGATCCCCTGACCTGAGCCTCGAACTCGCTGCGAATGCACAAGTTCAAGTCAAAGGCAGTGAGGGCAACCCGTTGAGTTTCCGCATCGACCTCTACCAACACGTTGGCCAAAACGGGCAGGGCGGGGCGGCTGGCCACAGCCCGTCCAACGGAAGTGAGGTGGTGGCTGAGATCGGCTTGCTCGCAGGTGAAGCTGAAACCCTCCGGAGACGAGTCCACGGCCCCGTCAAAGTATCCCTCCCCACGCTGAGGAGCTGCAGTCTTGCTGCTGCGCAACACCGGCGCGAACGACTCGGTTTCCGATTCTCGATCCACAGGACGCTGAGCTTGCACCATCAGGGGCACTTGAGGGCTGAACATGCACATCCTACACCGGCTGCCCCGACTGGATCCCTGCCCTTGCAGACAAGTTTTGGAAAATTTGCCTCGCGCGTAGGACAGATCTGAAATTTCGATCCCTGCCTAATTTAATTTTTTGATCTAGTAGTAGTAGGGGCTGTGGAAACTGTGGAAAGTGATCGTCAACACCTTGCGCCATGAGCTTTTGAGCTTATTCCCCACCTGTGGAAAAACTGTGGATAACTTGGCCACTTTTCCACAGAGTATTTATACCTGTTAATAACTTGGGGGGTTTTTCCACAGGTTTTCCACAAATTTTTCAGGTTTTTCCACAGGTTTTCCACAGGCTAATGTTGTGATTTCCTGACAAATTCATAAAAATTAACACACAGTCAGTGTAGGATCCCGTAATGTAGTGAGTCCTCCCCCTAGATATGGCCAGGAACTCCATCGGAGCTTGGGCGGGCTTCGCTGGATTTCCCCAGGTTTTCCACAGGCTATCGAAGGAAGCCTGGGACGTCGCTCTAGGCTGGTTGGTCTTGTCTGGTCGCCTGTGAGCCAACACGGGATCCTTAGCAAGACACAAGAAGGGCAGAAAAGCGCTCTGCGCTGCTGGAGGCGGCAAAGAAGGTCAGGATGGGGCAGCGCCTGACCTAAAGCGGACCCGCAAGCGACTGTAAAGCTGTCGCAGAAGCAGGTCGCGAAGGAAGGGCATCAAAATCCGTACCTACGAGGGGCCGGCTGTGGGTCGACGGGATCCGTTTTGGTGATGGCGGGAGCGCAGCACGAGCACGTCAGAAAGCTGGCGCAGTTGACTTTGAACCTGGGTGAGCTGTTTTTTATCACGTACATCGATACAGAGATCGATCAGGGCGGTGCGGTTGGCAAAAGTTTGTACCTTGGCATTGCGAACATTGATACCTTGATCCGATAGACGGGAAAGGATGTCCCGCAGCACCCCAACGCGGTCGATAACCTCCAGATGCAGTTCTACCGGGTAGATCTGGGCGCTCTGCCGCAGTTGCTCTTCGTTCCATCGTACCGGCACCAGCCGTTCCCCCGAAACCTGGGCCACCCTTGGGCAATCCCGGTGATGGATGCTGATCCCCTTAAAGCGGGTGACCACGCCCAAGATCGGATCCCCCGGCAGCGGATTACAACACTTGGCCAACTGGTGTTTCAGACCCTCCACCCCCAGAATGGGAGATTGGGATTTGACGGAACTGGAAGCCACAGAAGCCCGCGGCAACAACAGCTTGGATCCCTCAAGCGATTCCTCCTCTGTGGGAGCAGATACTGCCGGCCTGCTGACCTCCTGTAGCCGATGGATCACCAGCGTGGGGGTCGTCTCGCCATAACCCAGAGCGGCCAACAAATCCTCTACGCTGGCGTAGTTGAGCTTTTCGGCCACCTTCTGCATCCGCTCTGATTTGAGCAGGGCATCAAAGCCCGTTTTGCCAAGTTCCCGCTCCAGTAAATGCCGGCCCCGCGCGATGTTTTGCTCACGATTTGAGCGCTTAAACCATTGGCGAATGCGATTGCGGGCAGAGCTGGTGGCAACGAAATTGATCCAGTCCAGGCTGGGATGGGCATTCTTGTGGGTAATGATCTGCACGATGTCGCCGTTGCGCAGGCGGGTATCCAGAGGCACGATCTTGTTGTTCACCCGCGCCCCCGCACAGTGATCCCCAACTTCGGAGTGGATGCGATAGGCGAAGTCCACCGGACAGGATCCCTGGGGCAGGGCCAGCAAGTCCCCCTTGGGCGTGAAAACGTAAACCTCGCTCTCAAACAGATTCTCGCGAAGGGTGTCCAGATACTCCTTGTCATCTTTGAGGTCGTTTTGCCACTCCAACAGCTGTCGCAGCCAGGTGAAGCGCTCCTCGTCGGGCTTGACAGTGGTGCTGCCGGCCTCCTTGTACTTCCAGTGGGCGGCGATCCCGTACTCAGCCACGCGGTGCATCTCTTCGGTACGAATCTGCACCTCCACCGGTCTTCCCTGCGGGCCAATCACCGCCGTATGCAAAGATTGGTAACGATTGGCCTTGGGCAGACCAATGTAGTCTTTGAAACGCCCAGGGATGGGGCGAAAGCAGTTGTGAACGACTGCCAGCACCCGATAGCACTCGCTGTTGGTATGCACGATCACCCGCACTGCCGAGAGATCGTAAATCTCGTGAAATTCTTTGCGCTGCTGCTGCATCTTGCGATAGATGCTGTACAAATGTTTGGGCCGCCCGCTGATCTCGAAATGTTCCAGCCCCGCTTGAAGAAGGTTCTGCCGCAGCTCTTCAATAAAAGCTTGAATCTCTGCCTCTCGCTCGGCGCGCTTGGCATTGACCAATTCCTGGATCTTCCGGTAAGCTTCGTAGTCCAGATACTTAAAAGCCAGGTCCTCCAGTTCCCATTTGAAGTGCCAGATCCCCAGCCGGTTGGCCAAAGGGGCGAAAATTTCCATGGTTTCGGCTGCAATCTGCCGTTGCTTGCTGGGGGAGAGATACTGCAGGGTGCGCATGTTGTGCAAGCGATCCGCCAGCTTGACCACGATGACTCGAATGTCTTTGGCCATGGCCACAAACATGCGGCGGAAATTTTCCGCTTGCTGCTCGGTTTTGCTGGAGAAGTTGAACTTAGAGAGTTTGGTAACTCCTTCTACCAGTAGGCGAACTTCAGAGCCGAATTCAGCTTCCAGGGCTTCTGGGGTAACTTCTGTATCCTCAATAACATCGTGCAAAAGGCCCGCTGCCACCGTCACCGCATCTCCCCCCAGCTCCCGCAGGAGAGTGGCCACGGCTACCGGATGGGCAATGTAGGGATCCCCCGATTTGCGTTTTTGGCCCTGATGCAAACAATAGGAAAACTCAAAGGCACGGCGCAGCAGATCGGCTTCTTCAGCCGTGTAGGGCCGCAACCCATCGCCGGGATCCTCGGCACCGGAAAGCAGAGCACGCAGCCACCCTGGCACCTCAAAACTGAGGTTATTCAAGTCGAGACCTCTATCTGAGGTGGCAATGACAGCCGTCTGACCCATGCGAACCCGGCGAAAAGGGATGTTTAATTACTGACTATAGTTCATCCAGCTTAGCCGCCGACAGATAGATCAAGAGGGAAAAAACGGGTGGAATAGAAAGAAGCATTGGCTGTCTGCCAACGCCGACCGCTTGCCATCCTCGGCAGATCGAGGCTTAGTCTTCGCCCCACTCCTCGCAGTCGCCGATTAAATCGCAGAGAGGATCCGAGGGGCAGTAGTCTTGCAGCTCCAGCTCTTGGGCAATCGCCTGCCACTCCCGCTGCGGGAAAAAGGGTTGCAGGTGGGCAATGGCTGCAGAGCGGCGTAAGACCCCCTGCTGAATGAGGCGACGAGCTTCCTCCTGGATGGCCTCAACCGCATAGTGGGTGGCTTGTAAAGTGGGCATAGCTTAACCTACACGTGGGATGAATGGGACGCACCGAGGGGTCGGGAAAATCTTGCCTCGCTACCCCCATCATAGAACTGGGTCTCGTTTCGTAGCAAGAGATACAAGTTTGTATTGCAGGCAACCTTAAGGCCCGCTTAAAAGCCCAAGCCATCGGCTCCTGCGGTCACTATGCCTTTTTCTGGGTTCAGAGTGACGATAGATCCATCCCGGATTAAGCGGGTAGCATCCTTGACCCCCACCAGCACCGGCACCCCCAGCCGCAGGCCAATGACTGCTGCATGAGAGGAGGCTCCCTCTTCTTCGGTAATCACGCCGGCTGCCTGTTTGATGGCCTCCACATAGTTGGCGTCGGTGGATTGGGCAACCAAAATGTCCCCGGCGGTGATTTTGCTGGCATCGAGGCTGGATCTCAAGATGCGGGCCGGGCCGCTGACAATGCCCTTGCCAAACCCTTTGCCTTGAGCCACCACCGCTTTCACCACATCCACCTTGATCAGATCGGTGGATCCCGCAACGCCTGGCAGGGTTCCTGCACTGAGCACCACCAAGTCGCCATCCTTGAGCAAGCCATCTTCCTGAGCCAAGCTGATGGCCGCTTGAAAGGTCTGGCGGGTGGTGGCCAAATCCATAACCAACAGCGGATGTACCCCCCAAACCAACTGCAGCCGCCGTGCCACCTCCACATGGGGGGTTACGGCCAGGATGGGAGTGCGGGGACGAAACTTGGAGACATTGCGAGCAGTAGCCCCTGTTTTGGTCAGGGTCATCACGGCTACAGCATCCAACTCTTGGGCGATCTCCCCCACGGCGCGGCTGATCGAGTCGGTGATCAGGGTTTTGGGCCGCATTCCAGCAGGACTGTTGCCGTTGTTTTGGCTCAGCTCCTGCATGGCAAGGGCGCGAAGGCGTTGTCGTCGGTCGGCGGAGGTCAGGTCAAAGTAATCGCGCTCGGTGCGCACGGCAATGCGGGCCATGGTGGCAACGGCCTCGACAGGGTATTTGCCCACAGCCGTCTCGTTGGAGAGCATGACGGCATCGGTGCCATCCAAAATGGCGTTGGCCACATCGGAGATTTCGGCACGGGTAGGCCGGGGGCTGTGCACCATGCTGTCCAGCATTTGGGTGGCCGTAATTACCGGGATCCCCAGGGAGTTGGCCAGGGCGATCACCCGCTTCTGCAGGATCGGCACCTCTTCCGCAGGCAGCTCTACCCCCAGATCTCCCCGCGCCACCATCACACCGTCGCTGAGGGCCAAAATCTGGGGCAGCTGTTCAATGGCCTCGTGTTTCTCGATCTTGACGATGATGGGTACCCGCTTGTCGGCTGAGCCGGAAGAAGGCCGTTTGGCTGAGGCAATGAGCTCCCGCAGCTCCAGCACATCAGAGGGATCCCGCACAAAGCTGAGGGCCACCCAATCCACCCCTTGGTTGAGGCCGAAGTAGAGATCTTCTTTATCCTTTGGGGTCACGGCGCGGATGCTCAGGCGCACACCGGGGAAATTGACCCCCTTGTTGTTGGAGAGGGTACCCCCGACAATGGTGCGGCAGAAGAGTTCGCCCGCTTCCGGATCCACAGCTTCCACCCGCATCTCCACTCGACCATCGTCGATGAGGATCGTCGCTCCTTCGGGCACTTCTTGGGCCAGCTTGTCGTAGGTGACCCAGCTGCGCTCTTGGGATCCCAAGACAGGTTTGCTGGTCAACACAAAGGGATCCCCAGCCTTGAGGGTGATCGAGCCTTCGGCGAACTTGCCCAAGCGGATTTTCGGCCCCTGTAGGTCTTGCAAGATGGCGACCTGGATGCCCAGATCCATCGCGGTTTGGCGGATCAGGCGAATGCTGCGGCGGTGTAGCTCGTGATCCCCATGGGAGAAGTTCAGGCGAAGGGTGGTTGCCCCTTGCAGGATCATCTCCCTGAGAATGGCTGGATTTGAGCTGGCAGGGCCGATGGTGGCAACAATTTTGGTGCGTCGAAAAGAATCCCTCAAATGCATGTCCACTGTTCCCAAGGGAGAGCAGCCCAGATCCTTCCCCCACATAGGGATCTCTCTGATTACGATAACCCGTTATGTCTTTTTTGAGGCACCGCTTTTTTAAAATCCCCAGCGAGAGAGGATGGGAAAATAGGCAAAGCAGAGTGTAGAGATCCATCTGGAGTCGAGCGATGCCGGTTGCCCCCGAATACGCCTTCCCCTTCGAGCACCATCAGAAGTTCTCTCTCGACAACCCCACTATCTCCAGCCCAGGGGTTTCCAAGCGGGAATACATAGCCAGCAGAGTACTGCAGGGTATCGTGAGCAATCCCCAGACTCCCGTCGGCGATTTGTCTCCTGAGCAACGACAGGCTTTGGTCTATACGGCGGTGTTGTTGGCAGATGATTTGTTGGCGGCCCTCGGCGCTCAGTAGAGAGGTTCTTGAGATTGCAGCGCACCCTCTTGGGGTGAGGTTTAGGCCGAGGTTGACCGTTCGCGGCGGGGGGCCGTAGGCTCTGCTACTACATACGCCGCAGCTGTTGCGTCAACTCTTCCCCCAAGCGCATCCATTCTGCCATCCCTTCGGGACTCACCTGTCGGTCATTTTGCCAAAGAATGAGGTGGGCGCCAGCTCCTTCGGCGCAATAGTTGGGATGCTGCTCCCAAAAACCAAGGACGCCAGGATGGAACCGCAGCCGAACTTGGGCTTCATTCTCTCCTCGCAAGAGATAGCTCCGGGAGAACTTAGGGTGGCTCTCGAAATTGATATCTTGCATGCCAAAGGCTTTGGCGATGCCGTGGAAAAAGGCATTTTCGGGGTGCAGCCGAAAACGCGGCAGATGAAGATCCTCGTGATAGGCGTAGAAGACGGACTGGCGATAAGTGCTAGAACTCTTGCCACTGCCGCGGGTGTATTGGTAATCAAAAACGGTAATCTCAGTGCCATCGATCAGCCGCTTGGACATCGAATTATAGAAACGCCGCCCATGGCCTCGTTCAAACAGTCCAAAGCCTGCTTGCAACAAGCGAGATCGAATCTCTTCAGGCAACTGGGCAGAAAAGCGCATTCCTAGCTGTGCAGCTACCCGCTCCAGAGCTTCTCGACGTTTCTTTTCGTGGTAAAGGGCTAGAGCCAAGATCCCGGCAGCCAGAGCTAAAAACAAGATAAAAATAAGCAAACCCATACCGTCTCCCTCGGCTTACAGACTGCAGCGCCCATCCCCACAATACCTGAGCAGATTTCCAAAAGGATCCCTGCCTTCGACCATTCAGCCGAGCGGTCTCCTCTTGTCTTTTGTAGAGAAGTGACCCAATACAGCTGAGTGTGTCAAAGTTTGACGAAATTGTAGGGAGCGGTGAAGTTGTTGTAGCGAATGCGCAGCCGCCCCTGGAAGGTCTGGTCTAGCTCCTCTACTTTTTGGGCAAAAACCGGCTCATCTTCCCAATTGATCAAAAACGAGCCGTTGTAGGCCATGTTTTCGGTGAGCAGATCTCCTTCTACGCGGTCGCTGGCCAAGGGGCTGAGGGCTGCTGTAAAGGTCTGGGCAATGCGCTGACGTCGCTGCTCTAAGAGCTGCTCCAGAGCCCGTCCGATCTCGACTACCGCGTCCAGCCCCAGAGGAGCGCCGGCCATTTCGTCTCGCCGAGCTTTGAGGGCAGGGTTTTCCTCTAGCCCCAGCTTGAGCTCCTGCTCGGGATCCCAGAAGACTTTGACTCCCACCTCCCGCTTGCCCTCCAGGCGCTCCAGCAGAGCCAGCAGATCCGCCAAGCGGGGCTGCACCAAGTCCCGTTCCACCTGCTCCCAGCCGCTCACCACCAGGCCAAATTGCAGAGGCAGCAGAGCCCGGTGTCCCTCGTTCATCACTTTTTCCAGCACGGCCTCATGGGCGAGCAAGTTGGCCCGGCTGGCCAGGTAGCGCTCCTGTCGAGCCTGGGAGTACAAGAAGGCCAGGGATCCCAGCCCGTGAACCTGCACCGGCTGCTTGTCCAGCCCCACCACACTCAGATGACGCGGGCCAGGGGCAGCGACGATCCCGTAGAGGTAGAGGGCGCTATGGGGATTTGCCGTTGGCATTGCTGCGGGCATCTCCGATCAGCCACGTGAGGTTGGACTCTTCGGTGTCGATGGCATTGCCATCCGAGGAAATGCAGTAGCGACCCATCACCATCTGGTGGCGTAGGGTCACGCCTGCCGCAATCTGGGTGTAGTTAAAAATCAAGCTGCCATCCAGCGTACACCCTTCATTCAACACACATCCGTAGCCAATTGCCGTGGGGCCGATGAGTTTGACCCCGTCCGCCAAATAGCTGCTGGCCCCGATGTAGACCGGTGGCTCGATGTGGATGCGATCCCAGTTGGCGCGGATGTTGATCCCCGTCCATACGCCGGGTTGAATCTGGATCCCAGGCACCTTGACTCCCTTGATCTCGCCGCGCAGCACTTTTTGCACCGCCAGCCAGTAGTCGTGGGTGCGGCCAATGTCCACCCACTGAAAGTCAGCCGTGATCCCATAAAAGGGGGCACCCGCTTTCACCAAGGCCGGGAAGAGATCGCTGCCGATGTCGTAGGGGCAGCCAGGGGGAATGTAGTCGAACACTTCCGGCTCGAAAACATAGATGCCGGTGTTGATGGTGTGGCCGAGGGCCTCTTCCCGCCTAGGCTTTTCTTGGAAAGCAGTGATGCGACCCGTCTCGTCGGTGACTACCACCCCATAG
Source organism: Thermostichus sp. MS-CIW-26 (assembly GCF_054059115.1). Classification (NCBI taxonomy): domain Bacteria; kingdom Bacillati; phylum Cyanobacteriota; class Cyanophyceae; order Thermostichales; family Thermostichaceae; genus Thermostichus; species Thermostichus sp. MS-CIW-26. Next base: position 2,878 of record NZ_JBSSBV010000047.1, on the reverse strand, counting down.
CTGGAGACCTGGCTGGGATCCACCTGCCGCAGGACCACAGTGGCCAGCGCTCCCTTGGATTTGTGGAAGTTGACGATCTGCGTGAGGTTCAGGTCGATCAGGGCATCCCCACAGAGCACCACAAAGGTACTGTCGAAAAATCCGGAGAAATCCTGGATCTTGCGCATACCGCCAGCGGAGCCCAGAGGTTCGGCCACCGGCTGGCCGTTCTCAAAATGGCCTTCGAAGGAAAAGCCGATGTGAACCCCCCATTGCTGCCCATCTCGAAAGTAGTCTTCGATTTGGTGGGCCAAGTGGCTGGTGTTGACCATGATCTGGTCGAAGCCGTGTTCCCGCAGCAGCTCCACCAAAAATTCCATGACAGGCTTGTGCAAAATGGGGATCATCGGCTTCGGCATCATGTAGGTGATGGGCCGTACCCGCGTGCCTTTGCCTGCTGCCAGGATCATGGCTTTCATGCCGTCGTCACTCCTCCGGGCTAACCGTGCTCTGACTTTATCATCCCAGGATCGGCATTCCAGAGAACCGGCGGGGCTTTCAAGAGGCTGGGGAATCGCTGCTGGGATTCCGATCCCCTACAATCGAGGGGGTCTGCTCTTCTGGGAGAACCCGCCCGCCTCTGGGCATTTCGCCAAGGGTTTCCCCTGAGCCCCTCGTTTTGCCCCGTCTCTCCTGAGAGTTCCACCCGGCAGACGGGGATCCCAGCATTCTTACATTGATTGCTCCTGGCCCAAGATTCAGACGGATGTATCAGACAAATGTAGTAGATCCTGAAAAAGATGCTGGATGGCCGTCCCGACAGCCCACCCATCACGATTGCCCTGGCCAAGGGGGCCTTGCTGCCTGAGGCCATTCAATGCCTGCAGCAGGTGGGGATCGATTTCAGCCGTTTTTTGGATCCCGGCAATCGCCTGCTGCGGATTGAATCCCCCACCCGGCTGAACGGACAACGCTACGAAGCGCTGCTGGTGCGCACTCACGATGTGCCGGTGTACGTGGAGTACGGGCAGGCGCAGTTGGGCATTGTCGGCTACGACGTCTTGCGGGAGCGCTATGCCGGCACCGCAGCGCGGGTGGCCCACCTGTTGGATCTCCAATTTGGCCACTGTCGCATGTCGGTGGCCCTTCCCCAAGATAGCCCCTACCACTCGGCAGCTCAGTTGCCTGCTCATGCCCGCGTGGCTTCTAAGTTTGTCGGCTGCGCCCGGGAGTATTTTGACCGCCTGGATTTGCCGGTGGAGCTTATCTCTCTCTATGGTTCGGTGGAGTTGGCCCCCCTCACCGGCATGGCCGATGCCATCGTCGACTTGGTAGCCACAGGGCGCACCCTGAGGGAAAACGGCCTGATTGAGCGAGACTGCCTATTCGAGAGTACAGCTCGCCTGATTGCCCATCCCATCAGCTACCGTGTCAACCAACAGCCTATCCGCGAGTTGATCACCCAGATTCGGGAACGCTGGCTGGGATCCCTGTTGGTGGGTGGCTAATTTTGAGGCACTTCCTCTGAGGGGGATCACGATTGCGTACAATGGGGGCATTCGGGCTTATTTCCCCCAGCAGCGTTCAGATTCAAAAAAGGTTTTTCGAGGTTGATTATGCGGTACCGTCCACTGCTCGCCATCCTGTTGGCGCTTTGTTTGAGCGTCTTTGCTGTTCCGGCTAAGGCTGCCAAGGCGCCGCTGACCTATGACCAGATCCGCAACACCGGCAAGGCCGCCATTTGCCCTTCGGTCTCGGACAACGCCCGGGGCCGTATCGAAGTGCCTAGGGGGGGATCCCTGAAGCTGACGGATGTCTGCTTCCAGCCGGTGCAAATTGAGGTGGAAGAAGAAAAGCGGAACGGCGAGAAAGAGTTCATCAAGGCCAAAAACATCATGATCTCAGCGGCCACTCTGGGGCCGATTAAAGCTGAGGTGACTCCCAAAGACGGTGCGCTGGAGCTCAAAGTGGTGGATGGGATCACCTCTCAGCCGACCACCGGCCAAATGCCCCGCCGCGAGCTGGTGCCGTTTCTGTTTAGCGTGAAAGACTTGGTCGCCACTGCCCAGGGCTCGGCCATTGACCCTTCGACCGATTTTGAAGGGGAGTTCTTGGTGCCCGGCTATCACAGCAGCACCTTCCTCGACCCGCGCGGGCGGGGATCCAACACCGGCTACGACACTGCGGTAGGTCTACAGGCTGCCAAAGATGATTTTGCCACCAACCGCAAGGTGGACGAGGTTTCCCAGGGGAAAATGTCGCTGCGGATCGCTCGCGTGGATGCCAGCACTGGCGAAATGGCGGGATCCTTTGTTAGCATTCAGCCTTCCAGCACCGAGCAAGGGGCGATGGAACCCCACACTGTTCGCGTTCAAGGCTTGTTTTACGCCCGCCTGGCGCAGGAGTCTTGAAGAGGCTTGAGGAAAGCCGAGAAGAGATCCAATTTCGGGGTTGAGATGGGCAGAGATCCCGGCGATCCCTGCCTATTTCTGTTGATACTATGTCTGTCTGGGTTTGCCCGTTGGGGAAGTGTGCAGCGATAAAGTCTGGGCCAGATGCCGCCACAGGTTCATTTGCAGATGGCCGCTGCCACTAACCTGCCTTTTATGTTGACTCTGGACCCAAGGGGACTCTCAATCTGGACTCAAGGAAGCCCTTTGTGAGTTCCGCTTCAGCCAGTACCGCCACCAGTGCGGATCCGAGTTCTGCTGCGCTCGCTACCCCAAAGTAAACTACCCGGCCCTGACTGCTTCGCAGTACAGGGCGGGTTTCGGTAGCCCTGCAGTTGGCAAGCCAACCACGGGCCTCTAGGCTGGTTTACGGCAGCCCCAAGTTTGGCAATCATGTTGGCCCCATTCCAGTCCGCATCCCCTTCCCATCCACAGTGCCCACACTTGAA
>NZ_JBSSBV010000046.1:0-20925 GCF_054059115.1 Thermostichus sp. MS-CIW-26 | reverse complement strand
AAACAGAAAGATCAACTGGTAGTAATCCGTACTGAACATATTATACATTATTTTCAGTATAGTTGAGCTTATTATTGACTAGAGTCATGCTCTCATAAGGGCTTCTGTTTTATCTTAGGAAGAATCCACCCAGGGATCCCTTAGGTTGTCCTTGGTTGGTATCCCTTTGGCAAGATCCGCTAGCCCAACCCAGGCCATGTTGCCCGTTCGCCCCCGCGAAACTGTTTCCATGTTCACCCGCGACGGGATCCAACTGGACGCGGATGTCTATCGCCCGCAAGGGGAGGGGAGCTACCCGGTTTTGCTGATGCGGCAGCCCTATGGGCGGGCCATTGCCTCGACGGTGGTGTATGCCCATCCCAGGTGGTATGCGGCCCAGGGGTACATTGTGGTCATCCAGGATGTGCGCGGACGGGGAACCTCCAAGGGATCCTTCTACCCTTTCCGCCATGAGGTGGAAGACGGGTTTGACGCCGTCAATTGGGCGGCTGCCTTGCCGGGGAGCAACGGCGTAGTGGGCATGTACGGCTTCTCTTATCAGGGCATGACCCAGCTGTATGCCGCTTCCAGTCGTCCGACGGCTTTGAAGGCCCTCTGCCCGGCGATGCTGCCTTACGATCTCTATGCCGATGCCGCTTACCCAGGGGGGGCCTTTGCCTTCTACAACAACCTCAGTTGGGCCTTGCAACTGGAGACCGAAGGGGCGCGTCTCAGGGGGGATGCCAATGCCTACCAAGCGCTTTTGAAAGCTGCCCGCAACCTCCCCCTCTATGACCCCATCCCCCTCAAGCCGGGGGTGTTGCAACAATATGCGCCCCAGTCCTATTACTTCGACTGGCTGGAGCACAGCGAGCCGGATGAATACTGGCGCAAGCTCTCTCCCCGCCTAGAGGTGGTGGATCTGCCGATGCTACACATTGCCGGCTGGTTTGACAGCTACCTGAGTGGCAGCCTGCGCCTCTACCAGGAAATGCGTGCCCGCAGCCAGAACCCTCAATACCTGATCATCGGCCCTTGGGCCCATCTCCCTTGGGGCCGCAAAGTGGGGGCGTTGGATTTCGGCCCAGAGGCCATTAGCCCCATCGATCGCCTGCAGGTGCGCTGGTTTGACCAGTTCCTCAAAGGCAAAGATACAGGGATCCTCCAGGAGCCGCCGGTACGCCTGTTCGAGATGGGATCCAACCGCTGGCGCGGCTTTGATGCTTGGCCTACCCCTGAGCCAAAAGCTTTTTACCTACACAGCACCAGCTTGGCTGCCCTTTCAGAAGCAGAGGGATCCCTTCGCCCTGAACCCTCGCCGACGCAACAATCGGATACCTTTGTTCACGATCCCTGGCGACCGGTGCCGGCCTTGGGGGGCCACCTAGTTCAGCCTGCCGGGCCGCAAGAGCGCTCCGCCCTCGACTGCCGCACCGATGTCCTGACCTATACCACTCCGCCGCTGCAAGCCGAGCTGGTTCTGGTCGGGGACATTGCTGTGGAGGTGTACGCGGAGGCCGACAGCCCCAGTTTCGATCTTTGCGCTGTGCTCTCGGTGGTAAGGCCCGATGGGCAGGTGTATAACTTTTCCCAAGGCTATTGTCGCCTACGGGATCCCCAGCCCAGTACCCCCATTCTGATTCCCTGTCAGCCCACCTGTATTCGCATTCCTTGCGGTCATGCTCTGCGCCTCAGCCTTAGCGCGGCTTGTTTTCCGGCCTATCCTGTCAACACAGGCACGGGAATGTGGGAAGAGCGGCTGATTGAGGCCCGCATTCTCACCATCACTCTCCGCAGCGGTGGCGAGACGCCTTCGCGGCTGCACCTGCCCATGGCTTGAAGCCAAGAAGAGACCAAGCTTCGGGATCCCGTTCGCAATCCCCGCTTACAAAGAGACACCAAACGTTAGGATAGAAACAGGCAGGGCAAGGGAACACCATGCTGCAAGACCCAAAGTTGATCCGGCACTATCAGGCTTTGACCGATGCTCTGGTGGATACCTGGCAGCGGGGCTACCGGCGCACCGATGAGCTACGTCTGCTGGTGGATGGCTACCTGCTGGCCTTGCGAACTGGCAAACAATTGGAGCCCTTCGAGATCTATCGCATTGAGGACGAGGTCAACCGCTTCCTCTACGATCCGTCCAACTTCATAGATCCGGAATTGGAGCCAGAGGCGGAGCCGATGCGGGGTTATTGATTTTGTGAATCCCTGTTGGCGATCCCTAGAACAGGTGGGGCAAAGTTTTGATTCCAACCTTTTCTGATCTCCCCTCGCCCCTTGGGAGAAAGACTAGGGGGGAGGGCGCTGACTGAGTTCTGGTTTTGTCGAGCATCTTGCGCCTGGTAGGCTGAGAGGGATCGATTCGTTCCTGATTCCAGTCGTATCGGTTCTATGGCGGTTTGGGATAGGGTGATGACCTCCCGGCATCTGCCCCTGCTGGGATCCGGCTTGGGCTTGGGGGTAGCCCTGATCCTCTGGTACGGGGTGTTTGGCTACCACGTGCTGCAGATTGGCCTCTGGCTGCTGAGCATCCTGCTGGTGGGGTTGTATTGGGCGCAGTTTTCCCCGGCTCAACCCCCTTGGGATCCGACGCGGCTGCGCTGGCAACAGGAGCTGTTGCACCTGGGGCTGTTGGTGTTGGTCTTTGCCCCGATCTACCTCTACGACCTGCCCAACATCCCTTTTCAGATCAATACTGACGAGATTGTGATCACCTCCATGGCCCGTCGCGCCTCAGGGGTGCGCTATCCCGATATCTTTGGGCTGATGCCGGAGTATTTCTATTTCCCCCGCTTCATGTTCAGCCTCTTCGGCGGCCTGACGCGGCTGATGGGGGGAGTCACGCTGCTCAATGTGCGCACGGTACATGCCGCCTTCGGGGTCGTCACCATTCTGGTGGCCTACGGGTTTTTTCGGGCATTTTGGGGATCCCGGCTGGCTTTGGCGGGGGCAGCCCTCTTGGGATCCAACCATGCCCTGCTGGCTATTAGCCGTATGGCGATGCGGGAAAACCTCATTGTCTTGGTAGAGTGTGCAGCCTTGGCCTTGATCTTGAAGGGGGTGCGGGAGAAAAACCCCCTGCTGCTCTATCTGGGGGGAGGGGCGGCGGGCTTCTCTCTGTACGGCTATTTGCCGGGGCGGGTGGTGATCCTGTTGGGGCTGTTGTTTGGAGTTCTGTACTTGCTCTTGGGGCAGGCAGATCTCCGAGGAGAAAACAAGCAAGCTAATCCCCTCTGGGTCCTGGCTAAGCTGACGGTGCCGGCGGCGTTGGGTTTTTTTCTGGTGGCTGGGCCCATTCTGGTGGCCACGGTCACAGCACCTGCGGTGAGCGCCGAGTACTCTCGCCAACAATTTCTCTTTTTCCCGGAAGGGCGGGCGTTACAACAGATGTGGGTGAATGCGGCTACCCCGGAGGAGGCGGTCTGGCGCAACATCTTCAACGGCCTGAGTATGTTCAACGACCCCGGCCAGCACGACCGCGGCTACATCTATCCCAACTACGGCCATGCTTTTGTGGATCCCTTGACGGGGATTTTGATCTGGCTGGGGCTGGGATCCGGCCTCTACCGCCTTTTCAAGAAGCGCAGCCAGCCCCACGACTGGCTCTGTATCGGCAGCTTCCTATTTCTCTACCTGCTGTTTAGCTTGGCCATCACCAAAGCCCCCAACTACACCCGCCTGCTGGTGATCCTGCCCTTTGTAGCCTATCTAACCTTGGAAGGGATCCAAGTGCTGGCAGGTCTCCTGGAACGCTGGGGATCCCGGGCCGGGAGTTGGCTGCCGGCGGCGGCGATGGCGGGGGCAATCCTGCTGATTGGGGGGTGGAACCTGGCCATTTTTGGAGACTTTGTCCACAAAGGCTGGACGCAGGGCAACGATGTGGGGGCCACCGGGCGCTATGTGGCAGCTCGCCAAATGGATCCCGACTACCGCTTCTATCTGGCGGCTAGCACTGCCTACCCCTATTTCAGCTGGGGAGAGCCTATCTACTGGCAAAGTTGGATTCAATTTTTTGCTGGGCCGGAGCAGGAGGTGAAGGTTTTTTCCCCAGAGACGTTGCCCGGCCAAGACCTAGAACCGCCGTTTACCCTGTTCACGAATGAGGCAGTATGGGATCAGCAGGGGGCAGAGCTGCAACGGCGCTTTCCCAAGGGGCAGTTGCATCGGATCCCTGCCGAGCGGGGGCTATGGGCCTTTGAGGTGGCGGATCCCTAGAGCTCCCCCCTGGTTTGGCCAACCCACTGTTCGCGGGACGGAGTCCTTTCGCGTCAGCGGGACGGAGTCCTTTCTTTTTACCAGGCTAAAAGTAGCTGAAAGCACACTATGCAGATCCAGAGCCGCCAACAGTAGAAGAAGATAGCGTTCCAGGGATCCCAGACGTGCGTTTTGATGCCTACGACCCGGGCGAGGGGTTTTACGACGAGCTGTTTTTGGGGCGTAACCAGCCCCGTCCTGAGGCGATCCCGCTGATTGAGCGCATTCATTCTCTGGAAGAAGGGGAACTGCAGCAGCGGCAAGCGGCGGCGCAGGCGGCCCTCTTTCAAATGGGGGTGACCTTCAACGTCTATGGCGATAGCCAGGGCACGGAGCGAATTTTCCCCTTTGACATCATTCCCCGCATCGTCTCGGCTTCCGAGTGGCAGCGGCTGGAGAAGGGTCTCAAGCAGCGCATCCACGCCCTCAACCTGTTCATCGACGATGTCTATCACGACCAGAAGATCCTTAAGGATGGGGTGATCCCTGCCGAGCTGATCGAAACGGCCAAGGGATTTCTGCGGCCCTGTGTGGGGCTCAACCCACCGGGGAGAATTTGGTGCCACGTCACCGGCACCGACCTGGTGCGGGATCGGGACGGAACTTGGTACGTGCTGGAAGATAACCTGCGCTGTCCGTCGGGAATCTCTTATGTGCTGGAAAATCGGCGGGTGATGAAAAGCACCTTTCCCTCCCTGTTCAACACCATGGGGATCCGCCCGGTGGACGACTACCCTAGCCATTTGTTGGATACTCTGCTTAACCTGGTGCCGCACCTAGCCAACCCAACGGTGGTGGTGCTCACCCCCGGCATCTACAACTCCGCCTACTTCGAGCATTCTTTCCTCGCCCAGCAGATGGGGGTGGAGCTGGTGGAAGGGCGGGATCTGGTGGTGGCCGATGGCTATTTGCAAATGCGCACCACCAAAGGGCTGCAGCGGGTGGATGTGATCTACCGCCGCATCGACGATGACTTCATCGATCCCCTTGCTTTTCGCCCTGATTCCCTCTTGGGGGTACCCGGCCTGTTTGAGGTCTACCGGTCGGGGCGGCTGGCGATTGCCAACGCTTTGGGAACAGGGGTGGCGGACGACAAGGTGATCTACGCCTATGTGCCCCAGATGATCCGCTACTATCTGGGAGAGGAAGCCATTTTGCCCAACGTGCCCACCTACCTCTGCTGGGATCCTAAGGATCAGGCGTATGTGCTGGAGAACCTGGACAAGCTGGTGGTGAAGGCAGCCAACGAGTCGGGTGGCTACGGCATGTTGATGGGATCCCAGGCCACACCGGCAGAGCGGGCTGCTTTTGCCGAGAAAATCCGCGCCCAACCGCGCAACTACATCGCCCAACCCACCCTGTGCCTTTCTCGCGTGCCCACCTTGGTGGATCGGGGAGAAGGCCCCCGTCTGGAGCCCTGTCATGTGGACTTGCGGCCCTACATCCTCTATGGCAAAGAGATCTACGTTCACCCAGGGGGGCTGACCCGCGTCGCCCTCAAGAAGGGATCTCTGGTGGTGAACTCCTCCCAGGGGGGCGGCAGCAAAGATACCTGGGTGCTCTGCGCGGATCCCGGCTGTTGAGAGACGGCTTGCAAAATAGATTCAGAGCCGCTCGCCCGAACATCTGCTCCACTGACCAAGGCAGCTGGCATGCTGAAGCGCCAGATCCACGTAGTGCTGGGCGTGAAGGCGCAGTTGCTCGACCTCTTCCTCGGTGAGGGTGCGGATAACCTTGGCCGGGATCCCCGCCGCCAAAGAGCGAGGTGGCACAGACCGGGTGACCACCGCTCCAGCTCCCACCATGCTGCCTGCCCCGATGGTGACCCCGCTCAAGAGAACGGCCCCAATCCCGATCAGACATCCCCCCTCGATGTGGGCACTGTGGATGACCGCTCGATGGCCTACGGTCACTTCCTCGCCAACCAGGGTCGGCTGTCCGGGATCCCCGTGCAGAATGGCTCCATCTTGGATATTGCTGCGGCGGCCAATGACAATGGGCGAGAGATCCCCCCGCAAGATGGCCGCGTACCAAATGCTCACCGCTTCCGCAAGTTGGACATCGCCGATCAGTGTGGCATTGGCGGCAATAAAGGCTGCCTCATCTACTCCCGTCGGCTGCCGATCCAGCCCAATTGGCCAGGTGTCCTGTTTTTCTCGTTGCATTTAGCTAAACCGCCGAGAAGCCCCGCCCTCTGTCCGTAGGACGTATGGCCTACGGCCCGCTGAAGCGAACGTGCTAGCGGCGCGGAGCGCTTGGGCCGGGATGAGAGGCGGGAGTACCTTGGTTCTCAATGTGCTGGCGCAATACCGAGACTGTTACCCCACCACATGAAGCGATGAAATAAGATTCATTCCACAGCACATTTTTCCGGTATATCTTGCTGATGTAATCCGCAAACTCGCTTCTCATCCTGCGACTAGAGACGGATTTGATGTTGTTTACCAATTTGGACAGATCCACCTGCGGGTAGTACTGGAACAGCAGATGAACATGGTCTGCCTCGCCGTTGAACTCAATAAGTTTGCAACCCCACTTTTGGCAAAGGTCATACATAACTTCATGTAATCGCTGCAGCATTTCGCTGGTAAATACCTTGCGACGGTGCTTGGTGGTTAAGACCAAGTGTGCCTTCAAATCAGATACAGCTCTGCCGCTGGAAACAAAATCATGCTTCATGGCCGCTAATCCCTGCTGGCGCTATAATCAGTGTAGCGGTTTCTGAGTACGCTTAAGATGAGGACTGCCTATCAGTACCGCCTGCGGCCTACGCCCAGTCAAGTTGTCCTGATGGAGCAATGGCTGGAGCTGTTGCGCAAGCAGTACAACTATCGGTTGGCAGAGCGGCTTAACTGGTGGGAACAAAACCGCTGTGATATAAACGCCTGCCCCTTAATCTGTCATTTGCCTGAGCTGAAAGACAGGCCGGATGTCTACTCCCAAAAACGAGACTTGGTGAATACCAAAGCAAGGTTCCCCGAATACCAAGCAATCCATTCGCAAGTCCTGCAAAACTGCATAGAGCGGGTGCACAAAGCATTCGACCGCTGGCTGAAAGGCGACCGTAACGGCAAGAGGGCAGGAAGGCCGAGATTCAAAGGGGCGGGCCGGTATCGTTCCTTCACCTTTCCCCAGGTAAAACAGGACTGCATTCAAGGGAAGTTTATTCATCTGCCCAAAATCGGAGCAATTAAGCTGATTCAGCACCGTCCGTTGCCTGACGGGTTTGTTATCAAGACTGCCACCATCACCCGTAAGGCTGATGGGTGGTATGTGACATTGAGCCTGCAAGATGCGTCCGTCCCCGAGTTTGCTCCTGAGCCTGCAACACTGGAGAACACGATAGGGATCGACATGGGGCTGGACTCCTTTTTGGTGACCGATACAGGGGAGTCCGTCCCAGTGCCCCAGTATTACCGCCGCGCCCAAAAGCGCCTGGAGAGGCTGCAGCGGTCATTATCCCGCAAGCAGAAAGGGTCAAACCGCCGCAAGAAGGCCTTAAGGCGAGTGGCTAAGGCGCACCTCAAGGTGGCCAATCAGCGTAAAGATTTCCACTACAAAGTAGCCAAGAAGCTAGTAAGCAAAGGGAAGCATATTGCGTATGAGGCGCTCAACACCAAAGGTATTGCGAGAACCCGACTAGCGAAATCCATCTATGACGCTGGGTGGGGGCAATTCCTGCAAATTCTCGCAGTCAAGGCTGAAAGAGCTGGGCTGAGGGCGATTGCAGTGGATCCAAGAGGCACAAGCCAAGACTGTTCTCAGTGCGGTCAAAAAGTACCGAAAACCATTCGAGACAGATGGCATTCTTGCCCGCATTGTGGACTGGAACTAGGCCGAGACCACAACGCGGCGATAAACATCAAATACAGAGCGGTGGGGCATCCCGTTCTCAAAGCTCAGGAAATGTCCTTCACAGGAGTCACTGAGAAGCCCGTACTCTTTCGCTTTAGCGGCGCGGAGCGCTTTGCGTCAGCATGAGTGCGGGAGTATGTCACAGTCGAGGCCGTTCATGTCAGTTGGGCTTGACGTTGAGAGAGTAGAGGGGATTCAGACGGTTGCAAGGGGCGAGTGGCAAAGAAAGTTTCGTAGATGCAATCGCCAACGTGGTTCATTTGTAGCTGCAATTTGTCGAGAAACTCATGTAAGCCCTGCTCCATAATGTCGTCGATGGTCAGGTAGTCCAGCTCAGAACGCAGGCGGCCCAAAGCTCGCTCGCTGGGATCCCGCCAGGTATCGGCTGGGGTGCCGGTGATTTGGTGCAGGGATCGATCCGCATGAATAAGACAAAACTGAATAGAGCGGGGAAATTGCCGATCCAAAATGAGAAAAGAGGCCACCTCCCTGGGATTGATGCGGTGTTGGCGGCTGTATTTCCGATACATTTCATAAGCACTGGCCGACTTCAGCAAGGCGATCCACTGCAACTCATCCAAAGCCGTGCCCACGTACTGCAGAGAGGGCAGCAAGATAAAATACTTAACGTCCAAAATGCGCGCCGTTTTGTCTGCCCGCTCCAAAAGACGGCCAATCTGGCCAAAGTGCCAACCTTCCCCGTGGGTCATGGTGGCATCCATCACCCCGGCGAATAGGTGGCTGGCCAGTTTCACTTCCGTGAAGAAATCGTGGAGCTGACTCAGGTGGGGGCCTTGCTGAGCTGCTTCTTTGACCATCAAATAAAAGCGGTTGACCCGCTCCCACATTTCTGAAGAAATGACCTCCCGCACAGAACGGGCATTTTCTCGCGCCAGCCGCAAACAGGAAAGGATGGAGTTGGGGTAATCCCTATCAAAAGCCAGGAACTGGATGACCGTTTCTTGGGTCGCCTGGCCATAACGCTGGTAAAACAGCTCCTGATCCCCGGTGGTGTAGACGATGGGATCCCACTGCTGGGCGGGACCGCTGGGCAAGTCTAGGATGAGGTTGAGATTGACATCGATGAAGCGGGCGATGTTCTCGGCGCGCTCCACGTAGCGGTTGAGCCAGTAGATGGAATCGGCCACGCGACTCAGCATGCTGTTACCTCCTCTGGAGTTTCTTGTCTCCGCGCTCCGTTCAAATTCAACAAACGAAGCAGCCGCCGCAGCTTCACCAGCAGCACCCCCGTCAGGCCGGTCAAGATCCACCCCATCCACTCGGCTGCAGTACCCAGATAGCGCACCTGCACGCGATGATCCCCCGGCGGGATCCGCACCTGCAACAGCCCCAGTCCATTGTGCTCGGCAGATGTGAGGCGACCATCCACCTGTACCCACCAAGCAGGGTAGTAAAACGTGCGCAGGACTACCCATTGATCCTGAGCAGTGGGGTTAACGGCCCGAAAACGACGGTAGCCATAGCTCCACCGTTCCACTTCCAACAGTGGCTCCAGATTGCCTTGCTCTTGTCCAAAATCCACTACGTCCCCCTGCCACCGCAGCAGCGGATCCACCTCTGGGGGCGGCATGGGCAGCGTTGCCTGGCGAGGCCGGTATTCCAGCACATCCACCAGCGCCAGCCCGTCGGGAAAGCGCCAGTGCATGTGGAGAAAAGCAATGCCCGGTCGCTGCTGGGGCTCATTGGGAAATGGCTTAGCGGCAGACAGCTCTTGAAAAGTTTGGATGGTTTGCGGGTCAAACCAGGCCCTGGACAAGACCTGCCAGCCCTGCCAGCTTTGTATCCCCATTGCCAGACCTATCCCCACAATCAAGAGGATCCTCCAGCCCTTTTGCCCCCACCCCCAGGCGGCCAGGGATCCCAACAGCCAGGGCACGGTTACTGATGTCACCGCCATCCAGCGCCAAGAAAACTGAATGCGCCGCAGGGGCAAAATCCACTCGTAGAGCCAACCCAGCAAATCCGTCATCATCAGCAGGGCCACCAAGCTGGCCCCCAAGCTGTAGAGCAGGATGGCTTTGGCCAGGGGAGCAGAGGATTCTAAGGCATCAAAGGACTCCGTCTCGTTAGCGCGAACGGAATGGATCGGGGTCATCCCCCTTGTCCTGCGGGCCAGCCATTCCCAGAAAACCAGGATCCCAGCACCCAAGACAACGGCCACCATCCAGAGCCAGTACCCCACCAGGCCGCTTTCAAACCAGTGCTGCGTCAGTTGCGGCTGGAGCCGGGTTAGCCCACTCAGCATCAGGCGATGTTGGGGCATGTACTCTTCGACAAAATTCACCAACTCCACCTGGATGAGGCGCTGATCCCAAAAGGCTGGCAGCAGATAAAACGCCGTCCACCCCAGCCCCAGCCCAAACCCCAAGTAGCAGCGCCCCACCCTGGGCCAGAGGGGATCCCGACGGCTCAGCACCCACGGCAGGGGCAGCCAAGTTAGCGTAAAGACCAGCAAAGTGGGCAAGTGAGATAGGGCCAACAGGCCGTAGCTAATGGCTAAGGCCACAATCGGCCAAAGGGACTGGGGCCGGCAGATCACCTGGACTGAGGCCCAGAAAATCCAGGGAGAGACAGCAATGGCCCACACTTCCCCCATTGCCCCCCGTTGGTAAATATCCACCAGCCAATAGGGGCCGGCCATACCCGCCAGAGCCAAAACCAGAGCCCAAGCCCAGGGGATGAGTTGCCGGAGAAGGGCATACAGCCCTGCGCCAAAGACTGCCATTGCCAAGCCCATGCTGGCCACCAGGGATCCGGGCATATCCAGCTCCAGCAGGCGAAACGGCAGAGGGGCCACCATGCACAGAGGGGGGTAAAAGGCAAAGGTAGGATTGCCGTAGCCGAAGTTGGAATACTCCAGCCAGCGGGGGTAAAACTGCCCGCCGAAAAACTGTCGTTGATACTGAAAGGCCCAACTGAGGTTGAAGTGAGTGGAGTGAGTCATGGGATAGCCCTGGCGCAGCATGGGCCAGAGCAGCACCCCAATGCCCACCAACAACCCTAGCCCAACACCACTCTCTGGTTGTTGCAAAGCTTTCAGCATTTCTCGGCGTTATCCCGATCCTCTGCCTCGAAAGGCCCAGACTTCCCCCCATACTTGCGCAGCAGCCGGATGTTTTCGATCACCATCGTCTTTTCCAGGGCCTTGGCCATGTCGTACAGGGTGAGGGCAGCCACCGAAACTGCTGTCAGAGCCTCCATCTCCACCCCTGTTTGGGCGTTGGTTTTTACTGTAGCGGTGATCAGAAAGCCGGGCAGATGGGGATCCGGATTCAGATCCACGGTGACGCTGCTCAAGGGGAGAGGATGACACAGCGGGATCAGATCAGCGGTGCGCTTGGCAGCCATGATCCCGGCCAGCCGGGCTGTTTCCACCACATTCCCTTTGGGCCCTTGACCGGCCAGAATAGCCTGCAAAGTCGTTTCTGACATGCGTACCTGCCCTTGGGCAGTGGCCAAGCGGGCAACCATGGGCTTGTGTCCCACTTCCACCATTTGTGCTCGGCCAGAGGCGTCCAGGTGGGTGAGGGCTTGCCCAACAAAGGACTCTGTCCTGCTGGCGCGACTAGAACTCGAATCCGATGGCACCCCGGCCTCCCACAATCCTTGAGAGCTGAAGAGCATGACTCTAGTCAATAATAAGCTCAACTATACTGAAAATAATGTATAATATGTTCAGTACGGATTACTACCAGTTGATCTTTCTGTTTACTTTCGAGTCTGCCAACATGGTAGCCAGAGCAAAGCAGAAAATTGGTAGTAAGACGACACGGAAACTGCGCTTTGGGTATTCTACTCAAAGCTTTGCGGGATACCGCCATTCTGGTTGGAAACAAACAGAATGCTATCGCTGCATAGTTGAACAGTGATGTTCAGCAGTGTTCAGCGTAAATGTATCAGTTGGCTTAGGCTCCGATGAGGTCGGCAAATCGGCAACCAGACCCGCAGGGACTTGACAACTAGTAGCGAATCCAGGCATAGGCGGCATCAGAGAGCACCGGCACCTCGGCGTAGTGGCCGCGAATGTTTTGCACCCAGGCGTAGACGGTGATGGCAATCACCCCCAAGAGAGCCGTGGTGGCCAAAATGCTGACCATTGCCGCCAGACCAAGGCTGCCAAAGAGCATGCCGAACACCTGCATCAGCACCTGCACCAAGAACAAGGCAATGTTGAGCAAGAGCGCCTGGATGGTGTTGAAGCGAACAAAATGGGCTACGCGGGTGTTGCGGATCACCAGGAACAGGAGAGCCAAAAACATTCCCAGCCAGCCCGTGGCCAGGGGCACCAGACGAAACAGAGGCGCAAAAATGGGGATCAGCCCTGGCAGAGATTGAAACAGCCCAGAGGGCAAAAAGCCCAAGGGCAGAGCCGATACCAAAGGCAAAAGGTAGGGAAGGGATCCCCACAGCCGATTGATGGGAGTGATGTCGCCGCGCCAGGTCATAATCCGTCGATCCCTATTAGGTGCAGTGGTCATTGAAGTGAAGTTTGCTTGTCGGTGCGCTTCCAGGATCCCCACCAGCTAAAGATTCAGAGAGAGAAAGCAACACCCAAGCCTTGGGCTTATTGTAGTCGATGGATTTGGGTGGCTCAACGCGCTTGGCCGCAAGCCGGCTTCTGCTTTCCAGTGAGCAGAAAAACTCGAGGCCAAAAGGTTCAGGGTGAGCGTTCCGATGCATCTGGGCTGGTATAATCAACGGCAAATTCTGGCTGCATCACCGGTTTTTCAGGTTCTCTACATTTTTCAGCTTCCACCATGAAGATTTCATCGTCTCCCGCTGCTCGCATCGTCGGAGCTTTTGTCTGGCAAGTTTGGTCTGGGCTGATGGGTTTTCTCAACGACCGTCTGTTGCCGGAGCGCTATCACATTCGGCCCGAAGCTTTGCCGGAGTGGATTACTCAGGTGTGGGCAGGCTATCTGCGCTATCGGGAAGCCTCTCGTCCGGGGGCGATCCAGTTTCGCGGCTTGACGGTGGATCCCAGCCGAGAGCTGCGCTCAGCTCACCTCGGATCCCGTCCGCTCCGCTACCGCGGCTGCCCTGTGGAGACGGTTGCCCGCTCTGGGGATCCTTCTCCTACCGCCCAACCCATCCCTGAAAAGGCTTTTGTGCCCCCCTACTGGAGACTTCTTAATGCGCTGCGCTTGAAGTTGAGCCTGGCCGATATTGATCGCTACCCCGTCACTCCGGCCCTGCAGCGGGTTTACCGAGGTCGAGAGTTTTGACACCGCTCTGCTGCTCTGCACGACAGTGGAGTTTTAAGGCTGGGGATCCCTGCAGTGGGCGGGGATCCCTTTTTGGACTTTGTTCGCGACAGCGGGACGGAGTCCCCAGATCGGACTTGTGGGTTTGGGTGAGATTGCGATCGGGTGGTTTCTCCTGAGGGGAAAGCTGAGAAAGACTGCAAAAAAACTTAAGGTCACTTTCCCGCTGTGGGATAGTGGATAAAGAAGAACATGGTGCTCCGCACCGCCAACGCGATGAGCCTTGTTATGTCCAAAAGCGGCGTGCTCCTACTGAACTTGGGGGGGCCAGAGACCCAGGCTGATGTGCAGCCCTTTCTTTACAATCTGTTCGCCGATCCCGAGCTGATCCGCCTGCCATTTCCCTTCTTGCAGCGGGCCTTTGCCTGGGCCATCTCCATGCTGCGGGCCGAAAAATCCCGTCGCAACTATGCGGCCATTGGGGGGGGATCCCCCTTGCGGCGCATTACTGCTGAGCAAGCGCGAGAACTGCAGGCCCACCTGGTGGCTGAGGGCTATGACGTGCCGGTGTATGTTGCCATGCGCTACTGGCATCCGTTGATCGAGTCGGTGGTGCAGCAGATCAAGTCGGATGGGATCACCCGCTTGGTGGTGCTGCCGCTCTACCCGCAGTATTCCATCAGCACGACGGGATCCAGCTTTAAGCTGCTGGATCGGCTCTGGGCTGAGGATCCGGAGCTGGCCCACATCGAGCGCTGCCAGATCTGCTCTTGGTACGATCAGCCCCAGTATGTGCAGGCGATGGCTAGAGGGATTCGGGAACAGTTGGATGGGTTTGCCGCTCCCGAGGGGGTGCATGTGCTGTTCAGCGCCCACGGCATTCCCGAAAGCTATGTCACCGAGGCCGGGGATCCCTACCAACGGGAAATGGAAGCCTGCGTGCGGCTGATCTGGCAGCAGGTGGGACGCCCCAATGACCACACCCTCTCCTATCAAAGCCGGGTGGGTTCGGTGCGGTGGCTCCAGCCTTACACCGAACGGGTCATCCTGGAGTTGGGATCCCGAGGTGTGAAGCAGTTGCTGGTGGTGCCGATTAGCTTTGTGTCGGAGCACATCGAGACCCTGCAGGAGATTGACATCGAGTATCGGGAACTGGCCCATCGAGCTGGGATTGCCGATTTTCGCCGTGTGCCCGCCTTAAATACCGACCCTCTGTTCATTGCTGGCTTGGCGGCGCTGGTGCGGCCTCATCTGCTCACTCCGGGCTTGGCAGCTCCTGCCTTTGTCCCTGCTGCTGTAGGCGGCTCGCTGCTGGAGCGGTAGGGAAGAACGCCAGGCATTTCATTGTTGCTCTGCTCATTGTTGCTCTGCAACGCTGACGCGACCAGACGAGGACGCTGACTTCATACCCCCAGAAGCGTTCTCCTACCACCCCAGGTGTCTCATCTTCATGGAGTTTTGACTGGGAATGACCCTAAGCCCGAGCGAAGCCTTGCTGACGAAGTGGCTGCTGACCTATTTTTACCAACGGCTGCCTTTCCCCCAAGAGTGGCTGCCGCAGAAAAGCTATTGGGTAGGGGGATCCCTGCGGGATGCTTACCTGGCTTGGCTGCAGGGCCGTGCTGCTGGGGATCCCGCTCGCGACGGTGGGATGGAGTCCTCAGCGTCGGTGGATTTGGACCTGATGTGCGCTGTGGATCCCGTGGGCTGGGCAGCGGCAGTGGCACGGCGGTTGGGGGCAGGCTTTGTGGTTTTGGATCCCGAACGGCAGATTGCCCGCATTGTGTTGGCAAAGTTGACCGTGGACGTGGGGCTGCAGGCGGGATCCACCCCTGAGGCGGATCTGAGGCAGCGGGACTTCACCTGCAATGCCCTGGCCTTGGATCTGCAACGGGAGCAACTGCTGGATCCCACGGGCGGACAAGCCGATATTCGCCAGGGCCGGATGCGCATGGTACACCCCGACAACCTCAGCGCCGATCCGGTGCGGCTGTTGCGGGGTTATCGACAGGCGGCTCAGCTGGGGTTTGGGCTGGATCCAGCTACGCAAGAGGCGATCCGGGAGCGGGCTCCCCTTTTGGCGAATGTGGCGGCAGAACGGGTGCGGGCAGAGATAGTGGCCCTGTTGGAGGCAGGGATCCCCGGGCTGGCTCACCTACAGGGGGCGGTGGCGGCGGGGTTGCTGCAGGCTTGGCTGCCCCACCTGAAACCGGAAAGTCCGGGCTTCCCTCAAGCTCAGGCGGTGTGGGAGTGGGCCGAACGCTGGCGACCGCTGTATCCCCGCACGCTGGCAGAGCTGGCCCAGCCCTTGACATCCTCACGCGAAGGGCGCGGCAGGCTGTTGGCAGTGGTGCTGGCGGCCTTGTTGTGGGATCCGGCAGGAACCAAGGCCTCCGTCCCACTGACACAAACGGCAGAAAGGGTGGAAACCGAGCTGGAGCGGCTGCGCTTCAGCCGAGCGGAAATGCGGGCCATCCAAAAGCTACACCATCTTCTGCCTCAGCTTCAGCTTCTCCTGACGGACTCCCCCACCCCTGCGCAACAGTGGCGGCTTTATCAACAGGCGGGATCCCTGTTCGGTGGCCTGGCGCTGTTGGCGGTGGCTACGGGCGGCGACCCTCAAAAGCTGGAGTCTTGGCTCAAACGCTACGAAGACCCCCAGGATCCCCTGGCCCATCTGGTGCCCTTGCTGGATGGCCGCGATCTGCTGCACAGCTTGGGGGCCAAACCCGGCCCCTGGGTAGGCCAGTTGCTGCAAGACCTCCAGGAGGCGCAGGCTTGGGGGCAGATTCAAACTCGTGCCGAGGCGCTCTCTTTTGCCCGCCGGTGGCGTGGCCAGCAAAAAGACTAGCCGAAGCGATAGCCGAAGCCGCGCACCGTCACCAAATACTCTGGGTTGCTGGGATCCAGCTCCAATTTTTCCCGCAGCCAGCGGATATGTACATCGACGGTCTTGCTGTCGCCCATGAAGTCGGATCCCCAGATGCGCTCCAGAAGCTGTTCCCGCGTCCAAACGCGGCGGGGATTGGACATAAACAGCTCCAACAGGCGAAATTCCTTGGGGGAAAAACTCACCTCAACGCCCCGCACCAACACGCGGCACTCCTGGGTAAACATACACAGATCCCCGTAACGGAGCACCGTGGCATCGCTGGCTTGGGCCAGTTGTTGCCGGCGCAACACCGAACGACAGCGGGCGATCAGCTCCCGCATACCAAAGGGCTTGGTCAGATAATCGTCGGCCCCCAGTTCCAAGCCCACCACGCGGTCGGTTTCGCTACTTTTGGCCGTCAACATCAAGATGGGAATCGTGTTGCCCTCCCTGCGCAGCAGCCTGCATAGATCCAAACCGTTCAAGCTGGGCAACATCAAATCCAGGATCATCAAATCCAGCCGCTCAGCCGTATGTACCACCTCAAGGGCTTGCCGACCATCGGCGGCCTGTAAAACTTGATATCCCTGTTCTTCTAAAGCCAGGGCAACCGTTTCCCGAATGGCATCCTCGTCATCCACCACCAGCAGGGTCTCCAGATGGGAAGCAGCTTCCTTGGCTTGAGGAAGTGGACCGGTCATGGAGAGGGTTGCTTCCATACAGAACTCCGTCGCGCCTGCACGCAAGTGCTCCGCACCGCCGTCACGAACGCGGAAGCGTCACGTAGCGATAACAGCCTCACAGGGTGAGAAGGGCAAGTGCCGCCACCTTCAACAGCAGCCCCCCGATAGGATATCAAACTTCCAGGGCAGGCCAATAAAGAGAACAGGGGCGGACTGACTTGCACAGGGCCTTGAGACGGCGAATGGAACCGAAAGGATTCCAAAAACCTGCAATTCAGGATGATTGATTTAAGATCTCTAATGTGGAGCCGCCCCTACCCACGCCTCATGGTGCTCTGCACCCCTCCCGCGAACGGCAACTCACGCTTTAAGGACTCCGTCCCGCTGTCGCGATTGGCCGGAAACCGGTTATGTCTGCTTCCCCTTCTGCACTCTGGGCCACTGGCGGAGCCATTCTGCGGCTGTTGCGCTGGCACAAGCCGGCAGGGCGACTGATTTTGATGATCCCGGCGCTGTGGGGAGCTTTTTTGGCCGGACGGGGAACGCCCCCTTGGCCGTTGGTCGGGATCATCATTTTGGGCAGCCTGGCTGCCAGTGGGGCAGGCTGTGTCATCAACGATCTTTGGGATCGAGATTTGGATCCGCTGGTGGAGCGCACCCGCCATCGCCCGTTGGCCAGCCGGGAGTTGACCGTTGGCGTCGGGATCCTGATGGCGCTGGTGAGTTTGGCCTGTGCGGCAGGGCTGGCGCTTTTCCTCAACCCGGTCAGTTTTGCCCTCTGTGTGGCGGCGGTGCCGGTGATCCTGCTCTATCCGGGGGCCAAGCGGGTGTTTCCGGTGCCGCAGTTGGTGCTGGCTCTGGCGTGGGGATTTGCCGTGCTCATCAGTTGGACGGCGGTGAGCGGCCAAGATGCCAACACACCCCTGTGGGAAGAGGGGCTGGGCTGGCTGTGGCTGGCCACGGTGTTGTGGACACTGGGATTTGATACCGTCTATGCTCTTGCGGATCGGGAGGACGATGAGCGGGCCGGGATCCATTCCAGCGCCCGTTTTTTCGGGCAGCGGACGCCGACGGCGGTAGGGCTATTTTTTTTGGGCACTGCCATCGCGCTGTTGGGGGTAGGCCTCAGCCTACGGTTGCATGGAGTTTATTTTGTCAGCTTGGCCATCGTCACTGTCCTCTGGGGCCGGCAAACCTGGCAGCTCCACCAAAGGAATGCCTCTCCCACCTTGTACCTGGCCATCTTCGGCCAAAATGTGGTGCAAGGGTTTATTCTGCTGGCGGGGATGATCGGCGGGTCCCTGCTGGCCTGAGGGATCCCCTGGCCTCTCGCATGGCCAGATGCCTCTCTGAAGAACGCCTTGCCCCTCAGCCGACGCTGGGGCTGCCTCTTTGGGAAGGGATCCCGACAAATCTCCGGACTGGCAGGAATCGGCCCAGGGCCATGGGCAAACGGTAGAATGAGACGATTAATTGCAGGATCCCAGCCTCCGATGGCCCCACTGAGCAGCGGTGAGCCTCCCTATGACATTCTTATTCTCTCAAACGGCCCTGGAGAGCTGACCACCTGGGTGCGTCCGGTGGTGATGGAATTGCGCCAGCAACTGCCTCAGGCACGCCTCTCCTTGGTGCTGTCCCCCTGCCCCCATGCTTCCGGGCAAGAGATGAAGATAGCGCAAGCGTTCGTCGACGTGGATCGGGTGCAGGATCCCGATTTTTTTCTGGCTTTTTTGCTTACCGGCCAAACCGAAGAAGCCTGGGATTGGGCCAAGCGAGGGGTGGTGCTGTTTCTGGGGGGGGATCAGTTTTTTGCCGTCTGGATTGCTCGCCGCTTGCGCTATCGGCTGGTGGTCTATGCTGAGCATCAACCCCGTTGGCGGCCTTGGGTACATGCTTTCGCCGTGCGAACCGAGGCCATCAAACGCCGCTACGATGGCGGACGGCTGCTGGGCCACCCTTGGGCCCACAAAATGCACGTTGTCGGGGATTTGATGGCGGATGGCGTAGCCAGCGCTGTCTATTTGCCGGGGGTGCCCCTTTCCGGCTGGCTTGGCAGCAGATCTCCTGCCGCTGCCTCCAAACCCACGGCAGGCTTTTCTTCCCCAACCCAAGCCTTTGGCCTGCTCCAAGATGCATCTCCCAGCTCCATCGGCGAGGGGGAGCCTGTAAGAACTGCGCCAGAGAGAGTGGGGAACCGCTTCACCGATCGCGTAAGCGGGCCGGAGGCCTTTCGCGTAAGCGGGCCGGAGGCCTTTGAAGAATTGCTACCGCGCGGCTGGCAGCGTCTGAGCGATGAGAACCGCACCCACTATCAGGTGGGGCTGCTCCCAGGCTCCAAGCCAGCCAAGCTCTCCTTGGGGGTGCCATTGGTGTTGGCTGTGGCCGATGAGCTGCGACAGATGCTGCCGAATGTCCGCTTTGTGATCCCGGTGGCCCCAGGACAAACCCCCCAGTCGCTGGCAGCCTATGCCCATCCCAAGCTCAATCCCGATATGGCTTTGATCTATGGCACCTCAGCCATTCTGGAGCAGACCAATCTGGGATCCCAGTTTGTTACCCCCTTTGGCAGCACGGTGCAATTGTGGACAAGCTTCCCTGCCTATTCTGTGCTGGCCAACTGTGATCTCTGTCTGACCACCATTGGCGCCAACACCGCCGAGCTGGCCTATTTGGGGGTGCCGATGGTTGTGGTGATCCCTACCAACAAGCTGGAGGCAATGCGCGCCTGGGATGGGATTCTTGGCCTGTTGACCCGCCTTCCAGGCTTGGGCACTTGGCTGGCCCGCGCCGTCAACAGAATTGCTCTGCGTTGGCTAGGTCACTTGGCTTGGCCGAACATCTGGGCAGGGCGAGAGGTGGTGCCAGAGTTGCGGGGCCATTTGCGCCCGGTGGCCGTGGCCGAGCAAATGCGAGTTCTGCTGGAAGATCCCCAGCGCCGTCAGCAAATGCAGGCAGAGTTGCAGCGGCTGGGGGGCAAGCCGGGAGCTGCCCAAGCTATTGGACAACTGGTGGCTCAGCAGTTGAGTAAAGGCTAGGGCAGAAGGCAATTTGCTTGAGCTCGACCCAGTGGAGAGTTGCGCTTCGGAGCTCCCTTGGCGCGATTGGAGATCTCTCCTTGCTGCCGGCAAAAAGTGCTAAAAGGGGAGTGGAGGTTCCTAAACGGAGACCATTCATGCTGACGGAGGCCGAGCAGTCGGCGGTGGAAAGCCCCAAAACGGGGGAGGGCAATTCTCTCCCTGCTGGCAAGCCGGAGCCAAAACTGGGGTTCTGGCAGCAATTTTGGGAGGATGTTGATTGTGTCTTCGATCGGGATCCGGCAGCACGCAATCGCTGGGAGGTCATCTTCACTTATCCCGGTGTGCATGCTCTGTTTTTGCACCGCATCGCCCACTGGCTGTGGAAACGGCGCTGGTTTTTCCTAGCGCGGCTGCTCAGCTTCTTGGCTCGTTCTTTCACATTGATTGAAATCCACCCGGCAGCCAAGATTGGGCGGCGCTTTTTCATTGACCACGGCTGTGGGGTGGTGATCGGTGAGACGGCAGAAATTGGCGATGATGTTACCCTCTACCACGGGGTCACCTTGGGGGGTACCTCTTGGAACAAGGGCAAACGTCATCCCACCCTGGAAAATGGGGTGATTGTCGGCACGGGGGCAAAGATTCTGGGGCCGGTTCGCATTGGGGAAAAAGCTCGTATCGGAGCCAACGCGGTCGTGATTCAGGATGTGGCTCCCGGCATGACGGTGGTTGGGATCCCAGGCCGTGCGGTCATCCCGCCCCATCAGCGCCGCATCCCCGCCCATGGCATTGACCTGGATCACCATCTCATGCCTGACCCAGTGGGACGGGCTATCGAACAGTTGCTGCACCGTATCCAAGATCTGGAAGCCCAGGTGGCCCGCCTTAACCGGGAGCGGGAACAGGTCCGGCAGGATCAGGTGAGAGGCGAAGCAGAATATTCGTAAACTACCCGACCCTGACTGCTTCGCAGTACAGGGCGGGCTTTCGGCAGCCCTGCAGTTGGCAAGCCAACCACGAACCTCTAGGCTGGTTTA